>NZ_JBFUIU010000084.1:0-18950 GCF_056401695.1 Variovorax sp. P4_D9 | reverse complement strand
CTGGTGGTGGCCGGCAGCCTCGGGCCGCTGCGCCAGGGCACGGCGGTGCGGCTGATGCCGGTGGCCGCGACGCCGGCGCCGGCCGCCGCTCCTTCGGCRCGCAGCGCGCCCTGAGGGTCAAACAGCATGTGGTTCACCCGCGTCAGTCTCAAGAACCCGGTCTTCGCGACCATGCTGATGCTCGCGCTGGTGGTGCTGGGCGCCTTCTCATATCAGCGGCTGCAGGTCGACCAGTTCCCGAACATCGACTTCCCGGTGGTGGTGGTGATCACCGAGTACCCGGGCGCCTCGCCCGAGATCGTCGAGAGCGAAGTCACCAAGAAGATCGAGGAAGGCGTCAACTCGATCGCCGGCATCAATGCGCTGACCTCGCGCAGCTATGAAGGCCAGTCGGTCGTCATCATCGAGTTCCAGCTCTATGTCGACGGCCGCAAGGCCGCCGAGGACGTGCGCGAGAAGGTGGCCGGCGTGCGGCCGCTGTTCCGCGACGAGGTCAAGGATCCGCGCGTGCTGCGCTTCGACCCGGCCTCGCGCGCGGTGTGGTCGGTGGCGGTGCTGCCCGAAGGCCCGAAGGAGACGCAACCCAGCGCCGTCGAGCTGACGAACTGGGCCGACCAGGTACTCAAGAAGCGCCTCGAGAACGTGCGCGGCGTCGGCTCGGTGACGCTGGTCGGCGGCACCAAGCGCGAGATCAACATCTATCTCAATCCGCAGGCCATGGAGGCCTTCGGCGTCAGCGCCAGCCAGGTGGTCGATGCGGTGCGCAGCGAGAACCAGGCGCTGCCGGTCGGCTCGGTGCGTTCGCTCGAGCAGGACCGCGTGGTGCAGATCGACGCCCGCATGGAGCGGCCCGAAGACTTCGGCCGCATCATCGTCGCCCGCAAGGGCGGCGCGCCGATCCGCGTCGACCAGGTGGCGACGGTGCGCGACGGCGCCCAGGAGATCGACAGCCTGGCGCTCTACAACGGCCAGCGCACGCTGCTGCTGTCGGTGCAGAAGGCGCAGGACGAGAACACCATCCAGGTGGTCGACGGCCTGGTCAAGGCGATCGCCGAGATCAAATCGCAACTGCCGCCGGGCGTGCGGCTGGAGCCAATCGCCGATGCCTCGCGGCCGATCCGCGTCGCCGTGCGGAACGTTCGGCAGACGCTGATCGAAGGCGCGCTGCTCACGGTGCTGATCGTGTTCCTGTTCCTGAACTCGTGGCGCTCGACCGTCATCACCGGCCTGACCCTGCCGATCGCGCTGATCGGCACCTTCTGGTTCATGGCGATGTTCGGCTTCACGATCAACATGATCACGCTGATGGCGCTGTCGCTATGCGTCGGCCTCCTGATCGACGACGCGATCGTCGTGCGCGAGAACATCGTGCGCCACGTGCAGATGGGCAAGGCGCCCTACCAGGCCTCGCTCGACGGCACCCAGGAGATCGGCCTAGCCGTGCTGGCGACCACCCTGTCGATCGTCGCGGTGTTCCTGCCGATCGGCTTCATGGAAGGCATCATCGGCAAGTTCTTCCACGAGTTCGGCATCACGATCGTGGCGGCCGTGATGATCTCGATGTTCGTGAGCTTCACGCTCGATCCGATGATGTCGAGCATCTGGCACGACCCCGCGATCGACAAGCACGGCAAGAACGAGGCCCCGGTCACCTTCTACGACAAGACCATCGGCCGCGTGACCGGCTGGTTCGACCGCGCCACCGAACGGCTCGCCGAGGGCTACCAGGGCATCCTGCGCTGGTCGCTGGTGCACAAGCTGGCCACGGTGCTGGCGGCAGTCGGCATCTTCATCGGCAGCATCTTCATGGTGCCGCTGCTGGGCACCGAGTTCGTGCCCAAGGCCGATTTCTCCGAGACCGCGATCAGCTTCTACACGCCGGTCGGCTCGTCGCTCGAAGTGACCGAGGCCAAGGCGCAACAGGTCGAGGCGGTGCTGCGCGAGATGCCCGAGGTGCGCTACACGCTTACCACCATCAACAGCGGCGACGCCCAGGGCAAGATCTACGCAAGCCTCTACGTGCGGCTGGTCGACCGCCGGCAGCGCAGCCGCAGCGTCGACCAGATGTCGACGGTACTGCGCGAGCGGCTGCGCTCGATCCCCGGCATCACCGTGACGCACGTCGGCCTGCGCGACTCGGTCGGCGGCAACAAGCCGATCGAGTTCTCGCTGCAGGGGCCCGACCTGAAGGAACTCGAACGCCTGAGCCGGAAGGTGATGGAGTCGATCCGCCCGATCCCGGGCCTGGTCGACCTCGACTCCAGCCTCAAGCCCGACAAGCCGACGGTCAGCGTGGTGATCCGGCGCGATGCCGCCTCCGACCTCGGACTCGGCGTGGCGCCGATCGCCTCGGCGCTGCGCACGCTGGTGGCCGGCACCACGGTGGGCAACTGGCGCGCCCCCGACGACCAGACCTACGACGTCAACGTCCGGCTGGCGCCCGAGGTGCGCAACTCGCCGGCCGACCTGGCCCGCCTGCCCTTCCTGAGCACCGCGGTCGGCGCCAATGCCGACGGCTCGAGCCGCATCGTGCGCCTCGCGCAGGTGGCCGAGGTGCGCGAATCCACCGGCCCGAACCAGATCAACCGCCGCGCGCTGGCGCGCGAGGTGAGCATCAACGCCAATGTCGACGCCCGCTCGGCCGGCGAGGTCTCGGCCGACATCCGCACGGCGCTGGCCGGCATCGCCTTCCCGCCGGGCTACGGCTGGCAGTTCAGCGGCTCGACCAAGAACATGCAGGAGTCCTTCGGCTATGCGGTCTCGGCGCTGGCGCTGGCGGTGATCTTCATCTACATGATCCTGGCCAGCCAGTTCAGGAGCTTCCTGCAGCCGTTGGCGCTCATGACCGCCCTGCCGCTGACCTTGATCGGCGTCGTGCTGGCGCTGCTGATCTTCCGCTCGACGCTGTCGATGTTCTCGATCATCGGCGTCGTCATGCTGATGGGCCTAGTGACCAAGAACGCGATCCTGCTGGTCGACTTCGCGATCCGCGCCCGCGCGCCCGGCGTCGCCGAGGACGGCACGCCGGTGCCCGGCCTGCCGCGCGCCGAGGCCCTGCTGCTGGCCGCCCGGGTACGGCTGCGCCCGATCCTGATGACCACGCTGGCGATGATCTTCGGCATGGTGCCGCTGGCCTTCGCGATCAGCGAGGGCTCCGAGCAGCGCGCACCGATGGGCCAGGCGGTGATCGGCGGCGTCATCACCTCGTCGCTGCTGACGCTGGTGGTGGTGCCGGTGGTCTATTGCTACATGGACGACCTGGCCAACTGGGCCCGCCGCCGCTGGGCCGGCAAGACCCAGCCGGCCGCCGAGGCGACGCCCGTGCCGGCGCCTAAAATCGAAAGTTTGTCCTGATTCCGCGAGGAGAGACCCCATGAACCCCACCCCCACGCTCGAGCGCCTGCGCTTCAACATGATCGAACAGCAGATCCGTCCTTGGGACGTGCTCAATCTCGACATCCTCGACCTGCTGGCCCAGATCCGGCGCGAGGACTACGTGCCCGAGGCGCACCGTGCGCTGGCCTTCTTCGACATGGAAATCCCGCTCGAAGGCGCCAGCACCGCCCGCGAGCCCGGCCAGTGCATGCTGTCGCCCAAGGTCGAGGCCCGCATGCTGCAGGACCTGCACATCCAGAAGCACGAGAGCGTGCTCGAGATCGGTTCCGGCACGGGCTTCATGGCCGCCTTGCTGGCCCACTGCGCGGCCCAGGTGCTGAGCCTGGAAATCGACCCCGGCCTGGCGGCCATCGCCGCCGGCAACCTGCGCCGCAATGGCGTCATGAACGTCGAGGTGCGCAACGCCGACGGCGCCATGCCGCTGCCCAGCGGGCCGACCTTCGACGTCATCGTGCTGAGCGGCTCGGTTGCCCGCATCCCGCAAGGCCTGCTGGGCTCGCTCAACATCGGCGGCCGGCTGGCGGCCATCGTCGGCGACGAACCGATGATGCGCGCCCACTTCGTGACCCGCGCCGGCGAGGCCAAATGGGATGTGCTGCAGCCCTGGGACATCGTGGCGCCGCGACTGCTGAACTTCCCCGTTCCCTCCCGCTTCAACTTCTGATCCGCCCCCTTCATGATCGACCAAATCCGCCCGTCCGAGCTCGCCGACTGGTTCGCCAGGAATCCCAACGCGACGCCGGTCGTGCTCGACGTGCGCGAGCCCTGGGAACTGCAGACCGCGAAGGTGGCGCCGCAGGGCTTCACGCTGGCGACGATCCCGATGAACGAGATTCCGGCCCGCGTCGGCGAGCTCGATCCGGGCCAGCGCATCGCCTGTCTCTGCCACCACGGCGCACGCAGCCAGCGAGTGGCCGCGTTCCTGGCGCAGAACGGCTTCGACGAGGTGGCGAACATCGCCGGCGGCATCGATGCCTGGTCGGCCCAGCACGACCCCGCCGTGCCCCGCTACTGACCCCTCACGGCTTCCAAGTCAACGAGTTTTCTGAACCCAAGGACGCTTCATGCCCGTTCCCAGGCCTCTTCCTCTTTCGGCAGCGCTCGCGACCCTGTTCGCGGCGGCAATCGCGCTGCCGGCCCATGGCCAGAGCCTGATCGAACTCTATGACGCGGCGCGCGGGTACGACGCCACCTACCAGGGCGCACGGGCGCAATACGACGCCAATCTGGCACGGGCCGCGCAGGCCAAGGCGGGCATCCTGCCGGCGGTCGGGGTGTCGGCCAACGCCACGGCGACCCATCAGGAACTCTCGACCGACAACGCCTTTCTCAACCGCGGCATCCCGACGCAGGCGGCCGGC
This sequence comes from Variovorax sp. P4_D9, assembly GCF_056401695.1. NCBI lineage: Bacteria > Pseudomonadati > Pseudomonadota > Betaproteobacteria > Burkholderiales > Comamonadaceae > Variovorax > Variovorax sp. P4_D9. Next base: position 14,193 of record NZ_JBFUIU010000084.1, on the reverse strand, counting down.
ATCAATGCCACGCAGCCGCTCTACCGGCCGGCCAACTGGGCCACCTACGAGCAGAGCAAGCGGCAGCTCGATATCGCCGATGACATCCTCAAGATCGCCGAGCAGGATCTCGTCGTGCGCGTGAGCCAGGCCTACTTCGACGTGCTGTCGAGCCAGGACAGTCTGGCGCTGGTGCGGGCACAAAAGATCGGCGTGGCCGAGCAGCTCGCCTCGGCCAAGCGCAACTTCGAGGTCGGCACCTCGACCATTACCGACACGCGCGAGGCCCAGGCCCGCTACGACCTGGTGCTGGCCCAGGAGATCGCCGCCGAGAATGACCTGCAGGTCAAGAAGATCGTGCTCGATCAGCTGGTCGGTCGCACCGGCACCCAGCCGATCCCGCTGGCGGCGCCGGTGGCGCTGCCGGCGGTGCAACCGGCGGACATCAATGCCTGGGTCGGCCAGGCCGACGAGGTTCACCCGGCCATCGACCAGGCGCGGCTGGGCCTCGAGGTGGCGAAGCTCGAGGTCGAGAAGGCCAAGGCCGGCTACAAGCCGACGCTCGATGCGCAGCTGGGCTACAACGTCACCAACAACCCGAACGGCACCACGACCAGCACGACCACCGGCAAGGTGCGCGTCAATGCCGCGAGCATCGCGCTGGTCTTCAACATGCCGCTGTTCGCGGGCTTCGCGACCGAGAACCGCTTGAAGGAAACGCTGGCACTCGAGGAAAACTCGCGCCAGACGCTGGAGTCGACCCGCCGCAGCGTCTCGCAGGCCACGCGCTCGGCCTACCTCGGACTGATCTCGGGCGCCGGCCAGGTAAAGGCGCTGGAAGCCGCCGAGGCCTCGAGCCAGAGCGCGCTCGACGCCAACCGGCTGGGCTACCAGGTGGGCGTGCGCATCAACATCGACGTGCTCAACTCGCAGGCGCAACTGTTCCAGACCAAGCGCGACCTCGCGGTGGCGCGCTACAACGTGCTGGTGGGCAACCTCAAGCTGCGGCAGGCCAACGGCACGCTGAGCGCCGACGATCTGCAGGCGATCAACGACACGCTGGCGATCGGCGGCCGTGCCAGCGTCCAGAGCGAAGCCTCGCCGACCCAGCCCTCGGCGGCGACGCAGAGCCCGGTGCCGGTGCCGCCGGCCTCGCTGCCCTCGCCGGCGCCGTCCGCCATTCCGATCGTGCCGCCAGTCATCACGCCACCCTTCAATCCGCAGCCGCCGACGATGCCGGTACCGCCTCCGCCGCCGGAGATCGTGCTGCCGCCGCGACGCTAGGCGGTTCGCGATTCGGGCTGGGTGGGCTGGGGCGGGCTCACGTCACAGAAGCGGTTGTTCATTTCCTACCCGGCGGTAGGGTGCAAAATGCATCGCCAGGAGACTGCCATGACACGCACCGTTGCAGAAAAACGCGCCGACCTCCGCTCGCTCCATGCCGCGGGCTGCTTCGTGATCCCGAATCCCTGGGACGTCGGCAGCGCACGCTACYTCGCCGGCCTCGGATTCAAGGCGTTGGCCACAACCAGTTCGGGCTGCGCCTGGTCGCGGGGCCGGCCCGACGGCGCCCTCTCGCGCGAGGCGGTGCTGGCCCATCTGCGCGACATCGTGGCGGCCACCGACCTGCCCGTGAATGCCGATTTCGAGAACGGCTTCGCCGCCGTTCCGACCGGCGTTGCAGCCAGCGTTCGGATGGCGATCGACACCGGCGTGGCCGGCCTCTCGATCGAGGATTCGACCGGCGACCCGGCGCATCCGCTGTATGACATCGACATCGCGGTGTCCCGGCTTCGCGCCGCCCGCGCCGCCATCGACGAGGCCGGCGGCGACGTGCTGCTGGTCGGGCGGGCCGAGAATTTCTTCGCCGGCCGGCCCGACCTCGACGACGCCATCGCGCGGCTGAAGGCCTATGCCGAGGCCGGTGCCGACTGCCTCTACGCGCCGGGCATCCGCACCCGCGAGCAGATCGCGGCCGTGGTCGCCGCGGTGGCGCCGAAGCCGGTCAACCTGCTGGTCGGATCGACCAGCGAGCTCACGATGAAGGACATCGAGGCGCTCGGCGTACGCCGGGTCAGCGTCGGCGGCGCGTTGGCGCGCGCGGCATGGGGTGGATTCATTCGTGCGGCGCGCGGCATCGCGGACGAGGGGCGCTTCGACGGCTTCGCGGATGCCGCGGCCGGCAATGAGCTCAATGCGTTCTTCAAGGGAGGCGCCTGAGCTCAGAGCAGCCGCCGCGCATCCTTCAGAAGCAGGCGTCTGCGGGCCTGCCCTTCAGCATTGGCACAGGCTGCCGATAAGGTTTTCATGAACACCTACCCCACCTCCAGCCAGGCCACCGGCGTCGCCCGCACGCTCAGCAAGCGCACGCCCTGCACGATCGTGGTCTACCAGACGGCCGAGCGCGAGTTCGTCACGGCCCGCTCCAACGACCGCGTCAGCGGACTGATCCAGGGCATCTATCGCGACGGCTACCTGCTGCCGCCGGCCCATCGGCCCGAATTGCTCGGGCGCTGAATCCTCAGGACCCTGCCACCCAGTTTTCGACCGCCAGCCCCTTCACCCGGCGGAACTCGCGTTCATTGTTGGTGACGAGCACCCAGCCTTCGGCCCGGGCATGCGCAGCGATCCACAAGTCGTTGTTGCCGATGGGTTGACCTGCGCGCTCGAGGCTGCTGCGAATCTCGCCGTAGTGCTGGCTCACCGCTTCAGTCAGCGGCACGATCTGGATGGCGCTTTGCAGCTGCTGCAGCACGGCCATCGCCTTGCTGCGGGCCTGGCTCATTTCCGCGCCGTGGCGCAGCTCGCCGAAGGTGATGACCGACATGGCCAGCGCCTCGGCATCGAGTTGCTCGAAGCGTGCCCGCACGCCTGGGGGGTTGTGCTTGGCAATGTAGATGCAGATGTTGGTGTCGAGCAGGAAACGGATGGCCATTCAGAGCGTCTCGCGTTCCTGGGGCGGGCTGTCGCCGCGGCCGTTGGCCATGAAATCGGCAGGCATGCGGACCAGAGCATCCAGGATCGCGACCGCGCTGGCAGGCCGTTCCCGCAAGACGACGTCGTTCCCCTGGCGAAAGATCTCGACCTGGTCGGTGTTGAACCGGAATTCCTTGGGAAGTCGAACCGCTTGGCTGTTGCCGGACTGGAAGACGCGCGCGTACGGCATGCTGGCCCCTGAAATATATACAATAAGTATATACATTGGCGAGTGCTTGTCAATCGACAAGGCCACCCCGAATTGCTCAGGCGGTGATTTCCACCCGGTTGCCGTCCGGGTCCAGGACCACGCTCTCGTAGTAGCCATCGCCGGTTCGTCGGGGGCCGTCGAGCACCAGATAACCGTCGGCCTTCAAGCGCTGCGTCAATTCGTCGACCCCTCGTTCGGAGCCCAGCGAGACCGCGAAATGCGTCAGCCCCATGCGTTGGGCGCCCGGCTCGATGGCGACCGGCGTCAGCGTCGTGGTGGTCATCGCTTCGATCCGCGCACCGTCCTCGAAGCTCAGGAAACAGGACGCGAAGCCCTTGGCCGGATTGACGTAGCCGCTGCCGGCCACGGCCCCGAAGTAGTCGACGTAGAAGCGCTTGACGCGCTCGAGGTCCCGGGTCCACAGGGCGATGTGTTCGATGCGCATGAGGATCCTCGTCCTACTCCAGCCGCGGCTCCGCCCGATCCTCGCCCACCGGCGAGGCGGCCTCCGCGATCGTCAGCAGCGCACGGGCCGTGCGCTCGGCGGCGCCGCGGTTGGCGTTGGCGAAGGCCAGCGCGGCCTGCGCCATCGCCTCGCGGCGCTCGGGGTTCTCGGTCAGCTTGAGCGCCGCCGTCACCGCGTGCTCCATGTCCGGCACCCGCTGCGAGGCGCCGGCCGCGAGAGACAGCTCGGCAGCTTCGGCAAAGTTGAAGGTGGAGGGCCCCATGATCACCGGACAGCCGCAGGCGGCGGCCTCGATCAGGTTCTGGCCGCCCAGCGGTTCGAAGCTGCCGCCCAGCAGCGCGACATCGGCCAGGCCGTAGTAGAGGGCCATCTCGCCGAGCGAGTCGCCGAGCCAGATCTCGGCCTCGGCCGGGGCGCCCGCGGCGCTGCGGCGGGCGACCGCGAAACCATGCGACTCGACCAGCGCCGCGACCTCGTCGAAACGCTGCGGATGCCGCGGCACGATCATCCATTGCACGTCGTGCACGCGCCGGGCGATCGATTGGACCGCTTCCTGCTCGGGCGGCACCGGCGCCAGCGCACCGAAGCGCTTGAGCACCTCGAGCAGCTGCCGCTCCTCGCCGTCGCGCGAACTCGCGAAGACCACGATCGGCCGGAGCAGCTGGGTGCGCAGCTTGGCGGCCGCGTTGAGCTGCCGCATGTCCGGCGTGGCGTCGAACTTCAGGTTGCCATAGATGCCCGCGACCTTGGCGCCCAGCGACACCAGCCGATGCGAGTCGGCCTCGGTCTGGGCCCAGACCGCGGCCAGCGCCGAGTAGGCAGGCCGCGCCAGCCAGGCGAGGCGCTCGGCCCCGGCCAGCGATTTTTCGTTCAGGCGCGCATTGGCCAGCACCAGCGGGATGCCGCGCTCGGTGCAGGCGGCGGTCATCTCGGGCCAGACCTCGGTCTCCATCAGCACGCCGATGCGCGGACGGAAGCGATCGAGAAAGCGGGCCACGGCGCCCGGCGAATCCCAGGGCTGCCAGACCTGCAGGTCGCCGGGTTCGAGCAGCTTGGCGCCCTCTTCGCGGCCGGTCGCGGTGCCGTTGGTGAGCAGGATCGGGATGCCCGGGTACTGGCGGCGCAGTTCGTCGATCAGGATGCCGGCGGCACGCGCCTCGCCGAGCGAGACCGCGTGGACCCAGCACCAGCCGGTGCCGACTGCGTCGGCGTCGTAGTGGCCGAAGCGCTCCTCGACCGCATGCGCGTAGCCGGGCTCGGCCGCGGCGCGACGCCGCAGCTTGCGGCGCACCAGCGGCTGGGCGAGGGTGGTGAAGGCGCCATAGAGGCGCAGCAGCAGCGAACRCACGCTCGTGACGGTCTCAGTGCGCAGCTTCTGCGAGCTTCGCGTCGGGCTTGGCGCTGCGCAGCAGCGCCAGCATCTCGCCCTCGATGCGATGTAGCGCGGCCTCGGTCTGGCCCTCGAAGCGCAGCACCAGCACCGGGGTCGTGTTCGATGCCCGGATCAGCCCGAAACCGTCGGGCCAGTCGACCCGCACGCCGTCGATGGTCGAGACCTGCGCCGGCGGCGCGAACTTCGCGCTCTCGATCAGCCCGGCGACCACGCTGTGGGGCTCGCCCTCGGCGCAGGCGACGTTCAGTTCGGGGGTCGAGAAGCTGGTCGGCAGCGCGTTGAGCACGTCGCTGGCATTCGGGCTCTTGCTCAAGATCTCGAGCAGGCGGCAGCCGGCATAGGTGCCGTCGTCGAAGCCGAACCAGCGCTCCTTGAAGAAGATGTGGCCGCTCATCTCGCCGCCCAGAGGTGAATCGATCTCCTTCATCTTGGCCTTGATCAGCGAGTGGCCGGTCTTGTAGATCAGCGGCTTGCCGCCCGCCTCCGCAATCGCCGGGCCGAGCCGCTGCGAGCACTTGACGTCGTAGACGATGGTGCCGCCCGGCACCCGCGACAGAACGTCCTGCGCGAACAGCATCATCTGCCGGTCCGGATAGATGTTGCTGCCGTCCTTGGTGACGATGCCCAGGCGGTCGCCGTCACCATCGAAGGCCAGGCCGAGTTCGGCATCGCCCGCCTGCAGCGCGGCGATCAGGTCCTTGAGATTCTCGGGCTTGCTCGGGTCGGGATGGTGGTTGGGGAAATTGCCGTCGACCTCGCTGAACAGCTCGACCACGTCGCAGCCGACGGCGCGCAGGATCGCCGGGGCCGAGGCGCCGGCGATGCCGTTGCCCGAATCGACCACGATCTTCAGCGGTCTTGCCAGCTTGATGTCGCCCACGATGCGCTGCGTATAGGCCTCGGTGACGTCGACCTTGCGCACGCTGCCCCCGCCGGCCAGCCGGGCGCTGCCCGCTTCCATGACCTGGCGCAGGCCCTGGATCTCGTCGCCGTAGATCGCGCGTCCGGCCAGCACCATCTTGAAGCCGTTGTAGTCCTTCGGGTTGTGGCTGCCGGTGACCTGGATGCCGCTGCGGCACAGCGTGTGGGCGGCGAAATAGAGCATCGGCGTGGTGACCGCGCCGACATCGATCACCTCGATGCCGGTGGCGACCAGGCCCTGGATCAGCGCGTCGGCCAGCGCCGGCCCCGACAGCCGGCCGTCGCGGCCCACCGCCACGGTCTTCTCGCCGGCCGCGTGCGCGGCGCTGCCGAAGGCCCGGCCGAGCGCCTCGGCGACTTCCGCGTCGAGCGTGGCGGGTACCACGCCGCGAATGTCGTAGGCCTTGAAGATCGATGCGCTGAGTTGCATGAAAGCTATCCCCTGAAAGTTCCAAAAACGTAGAACATTGTAGGCATGGGCTCAAAGGGCCAGATGTCCGAAAATGGCTACTTCTGCGCGGTTGCGGCCCTATCATTCCACTCATGCCAGCCGCCCCCGCCTCCACCGCCGGACTCGAAAGCGACGCCTGCTACCTGGCCATGAAGGCCCACGATGCGCGCTTCGATGGCTCTTTCTTCACCGGCGTGACCTCCACCGGCATCTATTGCCGGCCGGTCTGCCGCGTCAAGCTGCCGCGACGCGAAAACTGCTGCTTCTTTCGCCATGCCGCGCAGGCCGAGGCGGCCGGTTTCAGGCCCTGCCTGCGCTGCCGGCCCGAACTGGCGCCACGCGCCGCCAGCTGGTCAACCGAGGATGCCTCGCGGATCCTGGCGCTCCAGGCCGCACGCCTGATCGACGAGCCCGACGCCTGGACCCACGACGGGCCGGGCGCCGCCCGCATCGCTGCCCGGCTCGGCGTCAGCGACCGCCACCTGCGCCGCATCTTCGAGTCGCAATTCGGAGTCTCGCCGCTGCAGTACCTGCAGACCCGCCGGCTGCTGGCCGCCAAGCAGCTGATCGCCGATACCCGCCTGCCGATGACCCAGGTCGCGCTGGCCAGCGGCTTCGCCAGCGTGCGCCGCTTCAATGCCACCTTCGTCACGCACTACGGCCTGAATCCCAGCGCCCTGCGCCGCGCCGGTGCCGCGAGGGGCGGCCGCGAAGGCGAATCGGTCGAGGTGCGGCTGGGCTATCGGCCGCCCTACGACAGCAAGGCGATGCTGGGTTTCTTCGACCGCCGGGCACTGCGCGGCATCGAGCAGATGAGCGACGTCGGCGGCCAGCCCCGGTTCGCGCGCACGCTGCAGGTCTCGCAGGCCGGCCGCAGCCTCGCGGGCTGGCTGCAGCTGCGCTTCGACCCCGAGCGCGAGCAACTGCTGCTGCGCGTCGGCGATTCGCTCGCGGCGGTGCTGCCGACCGTGATCAGCCGGGTCCGCGCCCTGCTCGACCTGGACGCCGAGCCGATGGTCATCAACAGCGTGCTGCATGCCAGCTTCCCCGACGGCGACGGCCTGCGCGTGCCCGGCACGGTCGACGGCTTCGAGCTCGCGGTGCGCGCGGTGCTGGGCCAGCAAATCACGGTGGCCGCCGCCCGCACGCTGGGCTCGCGGCTGGTCGAGGCCTTCGGCAAGCCGATCGCGACGCCGATCGAGGGCCTCGACCGGCTGTTCCCGACCCCGGCGGCGATCGCCGGCGCCAGCGGCGACGCACTGGGCCGGCTCGGCATCGTGCGCCAGCGCCAGGCCGCGCTGCTGGCGCTCGCGCGGGAGATGCTGGGAGGCCGGCTCGCGCTGCACGCCGGCGCCGATTTGCCGGCCACGCTCGCGGCGCTGCAGGCGCTGCCGGGCATCGGCGACTGGACCGCGCAATACATCGCGATGCGCGCGCTGCGCTGGCCCGACGCCTTTCCGGCCGGCGACATCGCGCTGCAGAAAGCGCTCGGCGTCGGCACGGCACGCGCCGCCATCGAAGCCTCGCAAGCCTGGCGCCCCTGGCGCGGCTACGCCGTGCTGCGCGCCTGGCACCGCCCCGCTCCGCCGCCGACGGCGGACGCGGCCACCCCGGCACCCCATACACTCACCCGCGCCGGCGCCATCGCCTGACCGCCATGAAGTTCAAGACCTCGACCCTCCACAGCACCCACATTGACAGCCCGCTCGGCGGCATCACCCTGGCCGCCACCGACCAGGGCCTCGCCGGCGCCTGGTTCGACCACCAGCGCCACTGGCCCGACACCCGCGGGTGGCAGACCGACGATGCGCATCCGGTGCTGCGCCAGGCCGCCAGCCAGCTCGTCGACTACTTCGCCGGCCGGCGCGACCACTTCGACCTGCCACTGGACCTGACCCACGGCACCGCGTTCCAGCAGTCGGTGTGGCAGGCGCTGCTGGCCATCCCGGCCGGCCGAACCACCAGCTATGGCGCATTGAGCGCCGAGGTCGGCAAGCCGGCCGCGGTGCGCGCAGTCGGGGCCGCGGTCGGCCGCAATCCGATCAGCGTGATCGTGCCCTGCCACCGGGTGCTCGGCGCCGACGGCTCGCTCACCGGCTACGCCGGCGGGCTCGAGCGCAAGACGGCGCTGCTGGAACTGGAAGGCGCGTTGTGAGCCAGGCAGACTGCACCGCCAGCCCGCAAGCCGAGATTGCCGCGAAGACCCCGCTTCCTCAATCCGCCAGCCGCGCCTGGCTGCTCGACCTGCTGCTGCTCGGCGCGCTGTGGGGCGCTTCCTTCCTGTTCATGCGCATCGGCGCGGCCGAGTTCGGCGCCCTGCCGACCGCGGCGGTGCGGGTCGCGATCGCGATGCTGTTCCTGCTGCCGCTGTTGTTCCTGCGCGGCCAGTGGCCGGCGTTCCAGCAGCACTGGAAGCCGGCGCTCGGCATCGGCATCCTGAACTCGGGCCTGCCCTTCGCCTTCTTCTCCTTCGCGCTGCTGACCATCAACAGCGGGCTTGCAGCGGTGATCAACGCCACGGTGCCGATGTTCGGCGCGCTGGTGGCCTGGGCCTGGTTCAAGGACCGGCCCGACCGCTCGCGCATCGTCGGCCTGGTGATCGGCTTTGCCGGCGTGGCGATGCTGGCCGGCCGCAGCGCCGGTTTCCATTCGGGCGCCGACGAGAGCGCCGCGCGCTGGGCCATCGCGGCCTGCCTCGCGGCCTGCATCTGCTATGCCTTCTCGGCCAACCTGACCCGCAAGTACCTGACCGGCGTGCCTGTGATGGCCACCGCGACCGGCAGCCAGATCGGCGCCACGCTGGCGCTGGCGCTGCCCGCCGCCTGGCTGTGGCCGACGCAGATGCCGAGCCTGAAGGCCTGGCTGGCCCTGCTGGCGGTAGGCACCGCCTGCACCGGCCTGGCTTACATCCTGTTCTTCCGGCTGATCGAGCGGGCCGGACCGGCGCGCGCGCTCACGGTGACATTCCTGGTGCCGGTGTTCGCGCTGTTCTACGGCGCGGTTTTCCTGGGCGAGCAGATCACTTCGTGGATGCTGCTCTGCGCGGCGGTGATCGTCTGCGGCGTCGCGCTATCGACAGGGTTGGTCAGGCTGGGCCGACGCCGCCGCGACGCCCGCTGACGCGCCGGTGTCGGGGCCGGCCTGCATCGAAGAGGCGACGACATTGATGGACAGCGCCAGCACCAGCATGTTGAAGGCGAACGACAGCACGCCATGCACCAGCGTGATGCGGCGCATCTCGCGCGAAGTGACCTGCACATCCGACACCTGCGAGGTCATGCCGACCACGAAGGAGTAGTACAGAAAGTCGAAATAGTCCGGTGGCAGCTTGCCCGGAAACTTGAGCCCCGGCCCCTGCGGCTTGGGATCGATCTCCGCCTGGTAGTAGCGGTGCGCGTAATGAAAGGCGTAGATCGTGTGGATCATGAGCCACGAGCCGGTCAGCGCCACCAGGCCGAGCACGATGTGGCCGATGCGCTGTGCACCGCACAGCTGGGGCACGCGCCGCAGCAGCATCGCGATGACCACCATGCTGACGCCAACCACGCTCACCATGATGGCCAGGATCAGCGCATTGGGCTGGTCCTGCGACTGGGCTCGCGAACGGGTGCGGTCAGGATCGCAGGTCTCGGCCAGCCACCAGGCCGGCAGCAGGTAGACCGTGGCCCCGACGCACCAGCCCAGCAGCCCGCGCGAAACGTCGTCGATCGGCCACGGCGACCCTCCGACCCCGAAGCCGACCAGCAGGCCGACCGCGGCGCTGCACAGCAGCCGCAACCAACCCGGCATCTGGAGGTATCGAAATCGCATCCGGCGACTGTAGCTGTTCGCTGCGCAACTGATCCGATCGATTGGCGTCACACTGAGCCTGTTCTTTTCGGCGCCGATCGCCGACATTCGAGCGCGAAAGAAGAAAAGCTGCCACGCATGAAAATCAACCGCCTCCTGCAGACCCTGCTGCTCGCCGCCTGGGGCCTGGCGGCCTCCGCCGCCACGCCGCCGATGCAGGTGCCCGACACCATCGCCCAGCGCGCCGCGGCCTGCATCGCCTGCCATGGCCGCGAAGGCGCCAGCACCGACAGCGCTTTCTTCCCGCGCCTGTCGGGCAAGCCCGAGGGCTACCTGTTCAACCAGTTGCTGAGCTTCCGCGACGGCCGCCGCTTCAATACCGACATGACGCACATGGTGCAGCACCTGTCGGACGCCTACCTGCGCGAACTGGCGGCCTACTTCGCCGGGCTCGATCTCCCCTACCCGCCGATTCCGGCCAAGACTGACGCCTCGCCCGAGATGCTGGCGCGCGGCAAGGCGCTGGTGTTCCAGGGCGATGCCGCGCGCGGCATACCGGCCTGCGCGCAATGCCATGGCCAGGCGCTGACCGGCGTGCAGCCGGGCATTCCGGGCTTGGTCGGCCTGCCGCGGCTCTATCTCTCCTCGCAGCTCGGCGCCTGGCTCACCAACGACCGCCATGCGCTGGCGCCCGATTGCATGGCCGAGGTCGGCCGCAAGCTCAGCAGCGCCGACATCAACGCCGTGGCCAGCTGGCTGGCGCTGCAGCCGATGCCCGTCGACACCCGGGCGCTGGCGGTGCTCCCCGGCCCGCTGCCGACGCCCTGCAGCGCGATGAATCACTGAACCGCCATGCGACGCTTGTTCTATTTCGTGGCCTTCCTGGCGACCCTGGCGCTGCTTGCAGCCCTGGCCATTGTGGCCTTGAACCTTCGCGGCGAGGACCGGCTGCCAGACATCGCGGCGGCACCCGTCGCACCGAGCGCGGCGCAGGTCGAGCGCGGGCGCTACCTGGCGCTGGCAGGGAACTGCGCCGGCTGCCACACGACCCGCGGCGGCGCCGCCTACGCCGGCGGCGTCGGCATCGAGACGCCCTTCGGCACGGTGTTCTCGAGCAACCTCACGCCCGACCCGAAGACCGGCATCGGCGGCTGGAGCGCGGCCCACTTCTGGCGCGCGATGCACAACGGCCGCTCGAAGGATGGGCGCCTGCTCTATCCGGCCTTCCCGTATCCGAGCTTCACGCGCGTCACGCGCGAGGATTCCGACGCCCTGTTCGCCTACCTGCGGAGCATTCCACCCGCGCCGACGCCGAACCTGGCGCACAAGCTGCGCTTCCCCTACGACACCCAGGCCGCACTGGCAGTCTGGCGCTCGCTGTCATTCACCCCGGGCAGCTTCGCCCCCGACCCGGGCCGACCGGCCGAATGGAACCGCGGCGCCTACCTGGTTGAAGGCCTGGGCCACTGCATCGCCTGCCACGGCACCCGCAACGTGCTCGGCGCCACCGAAGAGAAGCTCGGACTCTCGGGTGGGTTGATCCCGGTCGAGAACTGGTATGCACCCTCGCTGACCTCGCGGCGCGAAGCCGGCGTCGGCGACTGGGACCCGCACGACATCGTTTCGCTGCTCCAAACCGGCCGCTCGCCGCGCGGCTCGGTGATGGGCCCGATGGCCGACGTGGTGTTTCGCAGTACCCAGTACCTGGACGAGGCCGACCTGCGCGCCATGGCCGTGTACCTGAAAGCGCTGCCGCAAGCGGGGCCGGCGCCGGACACTGCCGCCTCGCCCTCCAATGCGCCGGTGCGCCGCGAGGCCCGCGTGATGGAACGCGGCGCGAAGATCTATGACCAGCGCTGCGCCTACTGCCACGGCGATGTCGGCCAGGGGGCGCAGGGGGCCTACCCCCCGCTCGCCGGCAACCGGGCGGTGCTGATGGATTCCACCGCCAACCTGATCCAGGTGGTGCGCCACGGCGGCTTCCTGCCGGCCACAGCCGGCAATCCGCGCCCCTACGGCATGCCGCCGTTCAACCAGGTGCTGGACGACACCGACGTGGCGGCCGTGCTGACCTTCGTGCGCGCCTCCTGGGGCAACGACGCGCCGGCGGTCGGTGCACGCGAGATGATGCGTCGCTGAAGCGGCAAGCTCAGAAGGAGCCCGGGATCGGTGGCCGATTCGCGCAAACTGCGGACGCACCAGCTTCCGCAGCGCATAGCGCGCCGAACCGGACAGTCGGCCCAGCGGCGCCTTGAAGGCGTCCAGCCGGGGCGATTCGCCGGGATAGGTCGGCGACAGGCCCCACTTGCGGAGCAGCCGGTTGAGCTGGTGCACGCGCGCCGCCTCGCGCAAAAGCATGTAACAAATAAATACTGCCTTTCGATTGGCGTATGGCGAAGGAGGGGCTCGGCGCGCGGCTTGACCCTACCATGATGGGAAGGTTGATACTTCCGCCATTTCCTCGCCGAGCGAGGTTGGAAAGACAGGAGCAAACAATGAACAGCAGCCTGGCACTCTCGCCTGGYGCCGCCGGCTTCCAGGAGTTCTCGCTGCCGATCGAAGGCATGAGTTGCGCGTCCTGCGTCGCCCGCGTCGAGAAGGCACTGGGTGCCGTGGACGGCGTGACCGAGGCCAGCGTCAATCTGGCGACCGAAGCGGCCAGCGTGCGGACCAACGGCAGGGTCGCGCTCGGCAGCCTGCGCGCCGCCATCGAGAAGGCCGGCTATGGCGTCGGCCAGGCCCATCTCGAAGGCGAGGAGCCGGCCCTCGAAGAGGCCGGCGTGGCCGCCGCGCCAACCCACCGCGTCAACGGAGGCTGGCCGGTCGCCGCAGCGGCGATCCTGTCGACCCCGCTTGTGCTGCCGATGTTCGGGATGCTGGTGGGCAGCGACTGGATGCTTCCCGGCTGGCTGGAGCTGGCGCTGGCCACGCCGGTCCAGTTCTGGCTCGGCGCCCGCTTCTACCGCGCCGGCTGGAAGGCTCTGAAGGCCGGCGCCGGCAACATGGACCTGCTGGTCGCCCTGGGCACCAGCGCCGCCTACGGGCTCAGTGTCTACCTGCTCATAGCGCATGCCGGCCATGGCATGCCGCCGCATCTCTACTTCGACGCGTCGGCAGTGGTCGTCACCCTGGTGCTGCTGGGCAAGTGGCTCGAGACGCGGGCCAAGCGCCAGACCACCGAGGCGATCCGCGCGCTCCATGCGCTGCGCCCCGAGCGGGCCCGGGTGCGCCGCAACGGCGCCGAGCAGGAGTTCCCGCTGGGACAGGTGCGGATCGACGACCTGGTCGTCATCCGTCCGGGCGAGCGCGTACCGGTCGACGCCCGGGTGGTCGAAGGCAGCAGCGAGGTCGACGAATCGCTGATCACCGGCGAGAGCCTGCCGGTCGCCAAGCAGGTGAACGACGCCGTGACCGGTGGCTCGGTCAACGGCGAAGGCCTGTTGCTGGTGCGCACCACCGCGGTCGGCGCCGAGACGACGCTGGCGCGGATCGTTCGACTGGTCGAATCGGCGCAGGCGAAGAAGGCCCCGATCCAGCGCCTGGTCGACCAGGTGAGCAGCGTCTTCGTGCCGGTGGTGATCGGCATCGCGCTGCTGACTTTCCTGGCCTGGGGACTCGGCAGCGGCCAATGGGAGACCGCCATCCTCAACGCGGTCGCGGTGCTGGTCATCGCCTGCCCCTGCGCGCTCGGGCTGGCGACGCCGACAGCGATCATGGCCGGCACCGGCGTCGCCGCGCGGCATGGCGTGCTCATCAAGGATGCCGAGGCGCTCGAGGTCGCGCACGGCGTCGGCATGGTGGCTTTCGACAAGACCGGCACGCTGACCGAAGGCCGCCCCGAATTGGTGGTCGCCGAGGCCGTCGACGGCGACGCCGGCCACCTTCTCCGGGCCAGCGCCACGCTGCAGGCGGGCAGCGAGCATCCGCTCGCCCGCGCGGTGCTGGACGCGGCCCGCAAGGCCGGCATCGAGCCCGGCCGCGCCGCGGCGGTGCGCGCGGTGGCCGGG
>NZ_JBFUIU010000083.1:0-18959 GCF_056401695.1 Variovorax sp. P4_D9 | reverse complement strand
GCCACCAACACTTCGATCAGCACGATGCCGCTTTCGCTTCGGCGGCCGAGACGCCGGCGTGCTTGAGTCCGGGGTGTTCCGCGGGCGGTGCGTTGGAGTCGTTCAGGAGCTTGCATCGCGGTCACTCCGTGGGGCACTTGCGCGGGTCGTTGGCGTCGCTCACGGCCGGGTCGCACATCCGAACCTGGCCTGCCGACGTGATGGCGATGCGCAGATTGCGGTAGTTGACGCCGGTGCCGGTGCCGGTGCCGGTCCCGGTCACGTCGATCTTCTGGATGCGGTCGGAATTCGCGATGCGCCCGAAGCCATTGAAGGTGACGCTGTTGGCCGCGGTGCCGTCCGATTGAACGGCGGTCACCGAGACCCTGCCTCCACTGTCTCCGACGGCCCGGCCGGTGACGATCATCGGCGACGAGATGGTGGAGGGGTCGTCCGCGCAATGGGAGAGGGGCGAGTTCACGCTCACGACCCAGGAGCCGCTGCTGCCCGAGAGCGTGCAGTCGTTGCTCAGTTTGCTCGGATTGTCGACGGCAACCAGCCAGAACGAGATGCTCTGGTTGCGGCGGACCGCCTCGCCACGCGCGATCTGAAGCCCGTTCTGCAGCGAGTCGGCGACGCCGCGAATGCGCGTGTTCTCGATCCAGGTGCCGATGCCTGGCATGGTCGCATCGCCAGCACCGCGATGGTGACGACGACTTCGATCAGTGAGAAGCCGCGTTGTCTCATGGTGTGCGYGGCGCGTTCAGCAGTCGGCAGTCTTGGTGAGCCAGCAGCCTGCGGTCACGGCGGCGCCCTTGAACTTGGCCGTGGCGCGGTCACCGTTTTTATTGATGGTGTAGGTGTGGCCTACCGCGCTTCCGGCAACGCCTGATGCCGTGAAGGTGTAGCTCTGCTGCTTCGAATCACCTGTGGCGGCGTTGCACGGCAATCGAAACTGAAATACTTGATGGTGCTGGGAAAGGTGTTCCAGGTATTGGCCGCTGCGTTGTCGGCGCAAGCGGTGGCCGAGGACCCGTAGTTGCGGTTGTCCTGGTAGTACTGCTCCATCTTGGTCCGGCAGTCGGACAGTGCGTTGAAGGCTTCCGGAAGCTGCCCCCGCCGCACATAGTCGTTGTACGCAGGCAAAGCCACTGCAGCCAGGATCCCGATGATCGCGACCGCGATCATGACTTCGATGAGCGTGAAGCCTCCCGTACTAGAGCGAGGGTGGGAAACGTTGTGCACAGTAGCGACCTTTAAACCACATGATTTGGGTCACAAATTGTCACTGGATGACTTTTTTCGCCGACGCCGCTTGTCCGCGCATCGAATCCTTTCGTCGCCAGCGCATCGAGAATCTGTGAACTTTTCGCATGAATGAATACTTCTTTGGTTCTCGCTTCCATGTCGCGGGGTGACAGTGCCGCCAACTCTCCGTCGGCGCGAAGCGCCGCGCTGAGCGTGGCGTTGGCCCTGCCTTTTCTCTTCCCGTTCGCGATCGGACCGTCGGTCAGCGCCATGCAGCAGCTGGCGGCTTGGACTTGTCTCGCCATCGCCGTGGCGCTCGGGCCGATCGCGCGGCCTTCGTGGCCCCTCCTGGGTTGGTTGGTCGTGGTGGTCCTGGCCGTGATGCTCGGCCCCGGCAGCCAGCCGGCGTTCGAACTGTCGACCCTCCTCGCGGTGGCAGCGGTCGGCCTGGCCGCCGCCTTGGGTGCGCGAATGGCGGATTCGAGCTCGCCTGCCCCGCTGGCCTGGGCGCTCCTCGTCGCTGGGCTGGTCAGCGCCCTGCTAGGACTGTTGCAGTACTTCGGCCTCGCCGCCCCGCTGGTCCCCTGGACCACGGCCCCCGAACTCGGCCAGGCCTATGGCAACCTGCGCCAGCGCAACCAGTTCGCCACCCTGATCAGCATGGCCCTGATCTCGGCGCTGTGGCTGCACGCGCTGTCCGGCCGACGGGTGCGTGCGGCGCTGCTGCCGGCCGGCCTGCTGCTGGTCGTGGCCGCAGCCGCGGCGACCTCCCGGACCGGCCTGCTCCAGTTGCTGTCGATCGTTGGCATCTCGGCTTTCCTTGCCAGGCGCGAGCGCCGCCGTTCGTCCGCACAGTCCTGGCGGCTCCCGCATCCCTGGCTGATTGTGGCCATAGTGCCTGCTTACTTCGTTGCTTCCTGGCTGCTGCCGCATCTCACCGGCTCCGAGGTCGAAGGCATGATGAGCCGCCTGCGCGACGGCGCCCCCGACGCCCACAGCCGGCTGCTGCTCTGGCGCAACGTTATCGACCTGATCGCCCAGCACCCATGGGCCGGCTGGGGCTGGGGCGAGCTGAAGTTCGCGCACTTCAGCACGCTCTACGCCGGCCCGCGCTTCGTCGAGATCCTCGACAACGCCCACAACCTGCCGCTGCATCTGGCGGTCGAGCTCGGCGTTCCCGCGGCGCTGCTGATCTGCGCCGGCTTCTGCGCGCTGGTGCTCGCCGCCCGTCCCTGGCGCGAGACCGACCCGGCGCGGTCGATGGCCTGGGGCCTGCTCGGCGTGATCGTGCTGCACAGCCTGCTCGAGTACCCGCTCTGGTACGGCCCATTCCAGTTGGTCTTCGGCCTGTGCCTGGGCTACCTGTGGCCTGCGTCGCCTTCGGCGGCTCGTTCGCCCCGGCCCCCACGGCGGGCGGCTCTCGCCCTGCCGGCCGTTGCGGCACTGGTCCTGTTGGCGGCGGTTGGCTACGCCGCCTGGGACTACACCCGCATCAGCCAGGTCTATCTGGCCCGCGACCAGCGGCTTGCGTCCTACCAGGACCGCCCGCTCGAGCAGGCGCAGCGCTCCTGGCTGTTCGAGGCGCCGGTCGCCTTCGCCAGGCTGACGCTGACGCCGGTCACCCGTGCCAATGCCGCGGAGATGCATGCGCTGGCGCAGCGGGTGATGCATTTTTCGCCGGAGCCGGCGGTCGTCGTGAAGCTGATCGAAAGCGCGATCCTGCTCGGCGAGGACGACGAGGCCGTCGCGCAGGTCGCGCGTTTCAAGGCGTCCTATCCAGCGGACCACGCCCGCTGGGTCGGCGGCCCGACCGTGCAAGCGGATGTGTCGCCGCCGGCGATGTGCGAGCCTGAATGAGAGAGGGATACGTCCAAAGTATTACAAATGGACTCACTTGACACGCTTATGCTGTAATTCCTTCGCTGTAACTCTCCGTCCAGCCTCTTGCACATGACCCACTATGCGTTCGTTCATCTCGAGTTCGGGGCCCGGCATCGGGAGTCGTCGATGGCACTGCTTGCGAAGTTCCGCGCCTTGCTGGCCAAGCCCGGAAACCGGATCACGCCGATCATCGTGGACAACGGCCGGCTCGAAGGCGAGGAAAGCTACCGCGGCCATGGGTTCKAGGCCGTGCGCGTCGTCCCGGGCGACAACTCCAATCGGGAGTTCAGCGGCTGGGATGCCGGGGTGGCCGCCCTGCTTTCGGGCGCCGAAGAGCCCGACGTCTGGGTCTTTACCAACGATACGGCCGCGCGCCACCACGGCTGGAGCGACGCGCGCGCGGCGCGATTTTGCGAGGAAGCCGAGTGGCTCAGCGGGCATCCGGCGCCCTGGATGCTCGGCGAAGTCACGGATTACATCGGCTCCTCGCCCACGCCGCTGGGCCCACAGATCCAGCATGTCTCGACCTATGCCTTCGTGATCAACCGCGCGTTGCGCCAGGGATTGGGCACGCTCAGCCCCGGAAATGCGCTGCTGGATTCATTCGTGCACGACAGCTATGAGCCGGCTCGCAAGCTGTTCAAGGACAACGTCGATCCGGGCTACGCCAAGGGATGCCTGACCTGGTTGGTCGCGGAAGAAGGCGAAGCGGAGGAGCGCGCTCGAAAGTACAAGTGGGCTTTCGCTTGGCACAATGCAAAGCCGCTCAATGCCGAAACCTTCGAAGACCTGCGCATGAAGGTGCGTTGCGTGTTGTCGGAGGGGGCCCTGACCCTGCGTGCGCGCCATCTGGGCGCCGAGATCCGATCCCCCTACGATGCCTGCAACGCACGGATGCGGATCCGCCGGACGGCGCAATTCATCTTGCACAAGTTTTCCGAAAGGCGGATCTTGCGCCGCCTGCAAAAGGCCTGACGCCGGCGAGCAGCGCTATCGGGCGTCGTCGCCGGCCAGCCAGCTTCCCGACTTCCCCCCGTGCTTCTCCAGCACATGGACGTCGGTGATGCGCATCCCGCGGTCGACCGCCTTGCACATGTCGTAGACGGTCAGGAGCGCCACCTGGACCGCTGTCAGGGCTTCCATCTCGACCCCGGTCGGCCCGACGGTCTCGACCGTTGCGGTACAAGCCACCTGGGGCGTGCCGCCATCGGCCAGTGCGAAGGCCACCGCCACGCGGGTCAGCGCCAGCGGGTGGCACAGCGGGATCAGGTCGCTGGTCTTCTTGGCCGCCTGGATGCCGGCGATGCGGGCGACGCCCAGCACGTCGCCCTTCCTGGCGTTGCCGGACTCGATCAGGGCCAGGGTCGAGGCCTGCATCTCGATGCGGCCGGTCGCCACGGCCACCCGGTGGGTTGCCGGCTTGGCGGCCACGTCGACCATGTGCGCCTGGCCCTGGGAATCGAAATGGGTGAGTGAACTCATCTGTGAACGTTCCGTGGAGTAAAGCATCATACGGGGCCGAGCCTTGGACAGGAATTCCACGCTTGACCGCCATCGACCGACCCCTTTCCCCCGCGCCGGGCCGCGCGGCGCGCCTGCTGCGCGGCCTGTGCGCCGGGCTGCTGATTGCCGCGCAGATCGCGTTGCCTCTGCGCGCGCAGGCCCAACAGCTGCCCGGCATGGGCGACGGCGGCGAGATGACCGCCAGCGCCGAGCGCCACCTGGGCGACCAGATCGCCCGCGAACTCTACCGCGACCCGGACTACATCGACGATCCGGTGCTGGTCGAGTACGTGCAGGACATCTGGCAGCGCCTGCTGGCGGCGGCACGGGTGCGCGGCGAACTCACGCCCGAACTCGACGAGCGCTTCGCCTGGACCGTCCTGCTGGGCCGCGACCGCAACATCAATGCCTTTGCGCTGCCCGGCGGCTACCTCGGGCTCAACCTGGGCCTGGTCGCGGTGGTCGGCAGCCGGGACGAGCTGGCTACGGTGCTCGGCCATGAACTGTCCCACGTCACGCAGCGCCACATCGCGCGCATCATGACCAAGCAGAGCCAGCAGATGCCGCTGATGCTGGCCGCGATGGTGCTCGGCGCGATCGCCGCCAGCAAGAGCCGCAGCGGCGATGCCGGCCAGGCGATGATCATGGGCAGCCAGGCCATGTTCATGCATAACCAGCTGAGCTTCTCGCGCGACATGGAGCGCGAGGCCGACCGCGTCGGCTTCGGCGTCATGGCGCAGGCCGGCTACGCGCCGCAGGGCGCGGCGGCGATGTTCGAGAAGCTGCAGTACGCCTCGCGGCTCAACGACAACGGCTCCTATCCCTACCTGCGCAGCCACCCGCTCACCAGCGAGCGGATCGCCGACATGCAAGGCCGCTTCCAGTTCAAGCCCGGCAGCGCGGCGGCGCTGCCGCTGGCGATGGATCACGCGATGATCACCGCCCGCGCCCGGGTGCTCACGCGTCCCGGCGTCGACGTGCTGCGCCAATGGGCCGATGCGCCCGGTGGCAGCGAGTTCGCGCGCAGTTCGCCGGCGCAGCAGGCGGGCATGCTCTATGCGGGGGCGCTGTCGGCCAGCGAGCTGCGCGATTTCAAGGCGGCCCGCGCGCTGGTCCAGCAGCTGATCGCGCGCACCGCGGGCGATCAGCCCTCGGCGCGGCTGGCCCGGCTCTTGTCGGCCGAGATCGAGCTGACGGCCGGTGCCGCGCCGGCCGCCGCGGGCCTGCTCAACCCGAAGGCCAAGGATCGTCCCGAGATGCTGCTGGCGGCACAGGCCGCGGTCGCCACCCGCAACCCGGCGCCGATGATTCCGCCGCTGCGCGACTGGGTCGCCACCCATCCGCGCGATGCCACCGCCTGGCGCACGCTCGGCAATCTGTACGGCGCCAACAACGAACCGGTCAGCGCCATCCGCGCGGATGCCGAGGCCAACGTCGCCATTCTCGACTTCGCGGCGGCCCGCGATCGCTTCAAGGCTGCGCAGGACCTGGTCCGCAAGCCCGGTTCGGTGCCGATCGACCACTACGAGGCATCGATCATCGACACCCGTGCCCGTGCCGTCGACGCGCTCGTCAGGGAGCAGGCCGCCGAGGCCAGGCAGCAGCAGCGGTAGTGGTAGTAAGAGGCCGTGCGTTCAGACCGGCGCCGGGCCGCCCCAAGGCGGTCTGTGCCCCTCGGGGGGCCTCAGCGCGCCCTCAAGAACAGCCCGCCGAGCGCCGACTCGATCAGCACGCCGAGCAGGGAATAGATCAGCGAGCCGAGCAGGGCCGCGAGGAAGCTGTCGACGTGGAAGCCCGACAGCAGCCCGGAGGCGGCCCAGAAGAGCAGGGCGTTGATCACGAACAGGAACAACCCCAGCGTGACGATGGTGACCGGCAAGGTCAGCACCACCAGCACCGGGCGCACGAACATGTTGAGCAGACCGATCACGGCCGCTGCCAGCAACGCCGAGGTGTAGGTGGTGACCTGGACGCCGCGGTAGAGATAGGCCACCGCCAGCAGCGCGAAGGCGCTGAGCAGCCACTTGATGAGAAGTCGCATCCGGCGCGTCGGCCCGGCTACTCGGACAACTCGTTGGCGAGCACCAGCAGCGCGCCCATGCCGATCACCGCGCCGGGCAGCGCCCATCCCGAATGGCCGGCCGGCGGGACGTCGGGGGCCACGGGTTCGAGATCGACGCCGATCTTCGGCCGGCGGGCATCGACCACCCGCGCGGCCCCATGCTCCAGCTTCAGGCGCTGCGTCAGCTCGGGCAGGGGCCCATTGGCGAGCACCGGCGTCACCTGCACATCGCCGACCGCCAGCAGGGGCAGCAGCTGCTCCTGGACCTTGGCGAACCATTTGGCACGCCAGTTCTCGCGCGCGCTGTGGCTGACCCATTTGCTGATGTGGCGGGTCATGCGCGGTGCACAGGCCACCAGCACCCATTCGCGCACGCCGGTGCCGCCGGAGTCGGCCGGCGCCCGGGCGAGAAACTCGCGCGCGTAGGCCGCGTCGTCCACGTACAGAATGACCTTTTCCATGATTGCTCCTTCTGGGGTTGGTTGGAGTGGCAGAGACATCGACGGAAGAAGTGGGTCAGGCGGTGACCGTGTGGGCCTGCTTCGGTTTGCGCGCGGCCACCCATTTGCCGATCATCAGCACCAGGACCGCACCAATGACGCCCGCTGCGTAGCGCACCACATCGCTTTGCGGCAGCTTCGGCACCCAGGTCCAGGCGGCCGGATTGGCCACCGAAGGATCGGACACCGCCATCGTGCCGGCGATCCAGCCCAGCAGCATGCCGCCCAGCGTGATGATCAGCGGAAAGCGGTCCATCAGCTTGATGACCAGCTGGCTGCCCCAGACGATGATCGGGATGCTGACCAGCAGGCCGAAGATCACGAGCGGCATCTGGTGGCCTGCACCGGCGCCCTGCGCGGCGCCCGCGATCGCGATCACGTTGTCGACGCTCATCACCAAGTCGGCCACGATGACGGTCTTGACCGCGGCCCAGAGCTTGTCGCTGGCCGCGATATTGCCGTGGGCATCGTCATGCTCTGGTGCCAGCAGCTTGACGCCGATCCACAGCAGCAGGATGGCGCCGGCCAGTTTCAGGAACGGGATCGCCAGCAGCGTCAGCGCGAAGAAGATCAGGACCACGCGCAGCACGATGGCGCCGGCGGTGCCCCACAGGATGCCCTTGGTGCGCTGGGCCGGTGGCAGCTTGCGGCAGGCCAGGGCGATCACGACGGCGTTGTCGCCACCCAGCAGGATGTCGATCATGATGATCTGGCCGACGGCGACCCAGAACTCGGGGGTTAGAAATTGCTCCATGGCGTCCTCAGTCTTTTGGTTTCACTCCGCCCGCGTGCATTGGATGTGGCGTTGATTGAGAGAACCGGGTCCTCGAGGAACTGCAACGCTTCGATCAAACCCGCGAGGGTTCATATCGAAGGTCTTGCACGACAGCACGGAGCTGCCCGACACGCCGGAAGTGTTTTGCTTCGTATTGACGACCTGCCGATACCCGCGCTTCGCAGAACGGGTGGGAGCTACTCCCCTTCGTGGGTGGAATTAGAGCATCGTGCCCGTGGCGTTGCAACTCGGACCGGCCGGCTTCTTAAACGAAAAGCGCTGGGATTCCGCTCCGCAAAAAGCTGTGATGCTATGAATTTCATAGCAATCAATTCCTTCAACAGGTGCGGGACATTGGCCGGACTATGATGCGCGCTCGCTTTTTTTCGTCCCCCCAATGGCCGCCATACACATCACCGACATCGAGGCCGCCATCAACTTCTGGCGCGACCGGAAACCTTCGCCCGACGGCATCACGCTGGCCCCCGAGCTGCGGGCGCTGGCCGAGGTCTACGCGTTGATGGTGTTCCACCACGAGGACGAGGTCGACGAGGTCGGCTTTCCCGCCGCGGCCTGGGCCGCCTGGCTGGCCTGGTACCAGAGCACGCCCGACACGCCCTGCATCGCGATCTGCTCCACCAGCCAGGGCGACGACGAGTGCAAGGGCTGCGGCCGCAGCTTCGACGAAGTGCAGCATTGGCCCGCGATGTCGCCGGCCGAGAAGCGCTCGACCTGGCGCCGCATCACGATGCAGGACAGCGCCTGGCGCTTCAACAAGTATGCCGAGCGCGCGCGCGAGGCCGGCCAGATCCGGCCGGAGGACGCGGCGCCCGATCCTGCTGCCGGCTGATGGCGATGCGGCGCCTGGCCCAAGCTCCGAACCTCGCGATCGCGACGCTGTGGGTGCAGATGCTGCGCGACGACGGCATCGACGCCACGGTGCAGCGTGAGTACCTGGGGGCCGCGGCCGGCCAGCTGCCGCCCGACCAGTGCCTGCCGGAGATCTGGATCGAGAACGAGGCCCAGTTCGCGCTCGCCGAGCAGCTGCTTTATGACCTGCGCCACCGCCCCCAGCGCCGCTGGGCATGCGCCTGCGGCGAGCTGGTGGAGGGCGGATTCGAGCAGTGCTGGCGCTGCGGCGCGATGATGCCGTAGCCCGGCGCGGCGCCAGCCTACCGCAGCCTGACCGGCTCGATGTCGATGCTGCGGCTGCCGTCGCCCAGCATCAAGGCGCCTTCCTGGATCGTGGCCTGCAGCTGCATCGAGCGCTGCGCCAGCGCCGCCAGCGCCTGCGAGGCCGCGGTCGGAACCCTGAACACGCTGAGGTTCTGCGGCCGGGTCAGCTTGTTCTCGATGCCGCGCCACCAGATCTCGGCGGCGTGATTGAAGCAGTAGACGATCACCTCGTCGGCCTTGCCGCAGGCCTTGATCACCGGCTTGTCCTCGGGTTGGCCGACCTCGATCCAGAGCTTCACCTGGCCGGTGAAATCGCGCAGCCAGACATCGGGCTCCTCCGGATTCGACAGGCCGGCACCGAAGGCCAGCGTGCCGTCGCCGTTGCACACGTCCTGCAGTTTGTGGGCGTTGAGCGCCAGCGCGACCAGCCGGATCATCATCCGCTCGTCGGTCTCGCTGGGGTGGCGCGCCAGGGTCAGCGCATGGTCGGCGTAGTAGCTGTGGTCGATGTCGGCGACCGCCAGGTTCGCCTTGAAGATCGTGCTCTTGAGCGCCATCAGGCCCGCCGGGCCAGTTCGGCTGCCTTGCCGATGTAGCTGCCGGGCGTCATGGCCAGCAGGCGCTCTTTCTCGGCCTCGGGGATCTCCAGCGAGCGGATCAGCCCGTGCAGCGCCTCGGCGGTCACGGTCTTGCCGCGCGTGACTTCCTTCAGCTGCTCGTAGGCGCCCTGGACGCCGAAGCGCCGCATCACGGTCTGGATCGGCTCGGCCAGCACTTCCCACGCGGCGTCGAGGTCGTCGGCCAGCGCTTCCTCGTTGAGTTCGAGCTTGCTCATGCCGGTCGCCAGACTGGCATAGGCCAGGGTGGCGTAGCCGAAGGCGACGCCGATGTTGCGCAGCACGGTGCTGTCGGTCAGGTCGCGCTGCCAGCGGCTGATCGGCAGTTTCTCGCTCAGGTGGCGCAGCACCGCGTTGGCCAGGCCCAGGTTGCCCTCGGCGTTCTCGAAATCGATCGGATTGACCTTGTGCGGCATGGTCGAGGAGCCGATCTCGCCCGGCTTCAGGCGCTGCTTGAAATAGCCCAGGCTGACATAGCCCCAGATGTCGCGCGAGAAGTCGACCAGGATGGTGTTGGTGCGGGCCACGGCGTCGAACAACTCGGCCATGTAGTCGTGCGGCTCGATCTGGATGCTGTAGGGCTGGAAGCTCAGGCCCAGGCCGAGCGGCGCGGGCGTCTCGACCACCTTTTGGCTGAATGCTTCCCAGTCGAACTCGGGCCATGCCGCCATGTGGGCGTTGTAGTTGCCGACTGCGCCGTTCATCTTGCCCAGCAGTTGCACGCCGGCGATCTGCTCGCGCGCCTTGGACAGGCGCACGGCGACGTTCGCCAGTTCCTTGCCGACAGTGGTCGGACTCGCGGTCTGGCCGTGGGTGCGCGAGAGCATCGACACCCCGGCGAATTTGTGGGCCATGTCGCGCATGGTGGCGATCAGGCCGTCGATCGCCGGCAGCATGACCTTTTCGCGGGCCGCCTGGATCTGCAGCGCGTGGCTGGTGTTGTTGATGTCCTCGCTGGTGCAGGCGAAATGGACGAACTCGGAGGCGGCCAGGAGTTCCGGACGGGCCTCGAACTTCGACTTGATCCAGTATTCGACCGCTTTCACGTCGTGGTTGGTGGTCTTCTCGATCTGCTTGATCGCGACCGCATCGGCCTCCGAGAAATTGGAGACCAGGCCGAGCAGGTACTTGCGGGCGCCGCCCGTGAGCGGCTTGAATTCAGCGAAGCCGCAGTCCGAGAGGGCGATGAACCACGCCACCTCGACCTGCACCCGCCGGTGCATGTAGCCCTGTTCGCTCATCAGCGGACGCAGCGCCGAGAGCTTGGCCGCATAACGGCCGTCGAGGGGGGAAAGGGCGGAGACGGTGGAGAAACTCATGGGCCAATTTTAGGTTGCGGCACGGCCGAAGCAATTTCGCCGCCATCGCCGAAGGATTCAGTGACTCGCATTCCCCTAGAATCAAAGCGCTATAACGATGACCCAGATGGGGGAGTGCCTGCATGAAACTGATCGGATCCGCTGCCAGCCCGTACGTGCGCAAGGTGCGCGTGGTCATGGCCGAAAAGCGGCTCGATTACCAGTTCGTGATCGAAGACGTCTGGTCTGCCGACACCACGATTTCCAGTTCCAACCCGCTCGGCAAGGTGCCTTGCCTGATCATGGACGGCAGCGAGGCGATGTTCGATTCGCGTGTGATCGTCGAATACCTCGACACCCTGTCGCCGGTCGGCAAGCTGATTCCGCAGCAGAGCCGCGAGCGCGCCGAGGTCAAGACCTGGGAGGCGCTGGCCGATGGCGTGATGGATGCCGGCCTGCTGCTGCGCATGGAGGCCACCTGGGTGCACCGCGCCGACAGCGAGCGCAGCCAAGCCTGGATGGACCGCCAGCGCGGCAAGATCAACCACGGCATCGCGGCGATGGCCAAGGGCCTGGCCGACAAGCCCTTTTGTAGTGGCATTCACCTGAGCCTGTCCGACATCGCCGTCGGCTGCGTGCTGGGCTGGCTCGACTACCGCTTCCCCGAGATCGACTGGCGCGCCGACCACTCCAACCTGGTCCGCCTCTACGACAAGCTCATGCTCCGCCCCAGCTTCGCCGACACCAAACCCTGAGCCGAACGAGTCCCAAAATGAAAAAGCCCCGCACGCGGGGCTTTTTGCTTCCAGTGGCCGGCACAGCCAGGCGCGCTGGTTTTGCCCCCGGTAGGGGTGGGAGGGCTACACGAAGTGAGCCCGACCTGGGGGCGAGTGATAAAGATGTTACGAGGCGCCCCGACGCGAAGGAGGGAGGGAGGGAGGAGGAGAAGAATCGCCTCGGGATTTCAACCTGGCGGCAGGCGCCTGGAAGGCCTCGCAACATAAAAACCGACCGGATTTTCGTGCCCGGAAACGGTATGAGCGCAGCTTCGCGAGCCGGTTCCCTGGCGATAGGTAAGCGTTTGTGACTAGTTCGAGAGTGTTGCAGCGGCGGGTTTCGCGGCCGCCAACGGGGCTGCGTCCAGCTGCTTTTCGATCTCCCGCACGAAAGCCCGGTCGTCCGGCGCCGTCATGCTCGAGTACGAGTCCACCACCTTGCCGTCGCGGCCGATCAGGTACTTGTAGAAGTTCCATTTCGGCGTTGTCCCCGAGAGCTGGGCCAGTTGCTTGAAAAGCGGACTGGCGTCGGGCCCGCGAACCGAGGATTTCGCGAACATCGGAAATTTGACGCCGAAGGTGCTTTCGCAGAAATCGGCGATTTCCTTGTTCGAGCCGGCCTCCTGGGCGAAATCGTTCGACGGGAAGCCGAGCACCACGAGCCCTCGCGCGCGGTACTTGCTGTCGAGYGCCTCGAGGCCCTTGTACTGGGGCGTGAAGCCGCAGAAGCTGGCGGTATTGACCACCAGCACCACCTTGCCCGCGTACTGACACAAGGACTGAGGCTTTTCGTCCTGGAGCCGCGGAAAGGTGTGTTGCAGGATGGCCGGGCAGACGCTCGGGGCCGCGGTGGCTGCTTGAGCGCTCGCCGGGGTCGGGAGCAGGCAGACCGCCAGCGCCACGGCCGGAAAAAATGGCAGTAGAGATCTGAAGGGTATTCGCATGGCGGTCATTCCCGAATGAAAAAGGATCACGAATTCGCCGCATTGGCGCACGCGGATTCGCATCATCACGCGCTTGACACGTGCGCGCCGGGCAGCCCGACTAAAATCCGTCGGCTTAAGAAAGACATTGA
Organism: Variovorax sp. P4_D9; assembly: GCF_056401695.1. Lineage (NCBI taxonomy): Bacteria > Pseudomonadati > Pseudomonadota > Betaproteobacteria > Burkholderiales > Comamonadaceae > Variovorax > Variovorax sp. P4_D9. The sequence continues at coordinate 6,069 of NZ_JBFUIU010000083.1, read as the reverse complement.
TGCTCTATCCGGAACTCTTCAGACAACTCGAATCTGTCCGCTGGGACATGGACAAGGATATTCCTTGGCAGTCTTTCGACGCAACCCTGCTCACCGAAGAACAGGCCCAGACCATCAAGATGAACGCGATCACCGAGTGGGCGGCACTGCCGGCCACCGAGATGTTTCTGCGCGACAACCGCCATGACAGCGACTTCTCGGCCTTCATGTCGATCTGGTTCTTCGAGGAGCAGAAGCATTCGCTGGTGCTGATGGAATACCTGAAGCGCTTCAGCCCGCAGCATGCGCCGACCGAGCAGGAACTGCACGACGTGCGCTTCGATTTCGACCCGGCCCCGCCGCTCGAGACCCTGATGCTGCATTTCTGCGGCGAGATTCGCCTGAACCACTGGTATCGCCGTGCGGCCGAATGGCACACCGAGCCGGTGATCAAGCACATCTACACCACGCTGAGCCAGGACGAGGCGCGCCACGGCGGCGCCTACCTGCGCTACATGAAGCGCGCCATGGAGAAGTTCGGCGACGAGGCGCGTTCGGCCTTCACCAAGGTCGGCGTGCTGATGGCCAGCGCCCGCCGCACCGCGCAGGCGCTGCACCCGACCAACCTGCACGTCAACAAGGCGCTGTTCCCGAACGACACGATCCAGAGCCGGGTGCCCGATCCCGACTGGCTCGAGCACTGGCTCGACAAGCAGATCAAGTTCGATTCCGTCTGGGAAAGCAAAGTCGGCGAGCGCATCCTGCACAACCTGAGCCTGCTGATGAACCGCAGCTTCAAGACGGTGCAGGAACTCAACCGCTACCGCAAGGAACTGGCCGCCTCGCTCGGCCCCAAGCCAGAATACCAGGGCGCCTGATCCCGTCGCGGCGCTGTCAGCGCCGCTCGACGATCACCGGCGTCAGCTGCAATCCATTGCGGACCTGTTCGGCCGTGTCGCGCGCCAGGTCACGCGATGCGAAGGGGCCGGCTTGCAGGCGGTGGGTTCCGCTTTCGCTGAAGACATTGAGGCTGCCGGCCAGCGGCGGCATTTCGCGCGCCACCCGCTGCTGGAAGCGCAGGGCGCCGTCGCGCTGGCTGAAGGCGCCAAGCTGCACCCAATAACCAGGTCCAGGTCCGGCGGCGGACGCCCGCGGAGCCGGCCCGGCATCCTGCATCGGGGCCGGCGCTGCGGCCGGGGGCGCGGCGATCGGCGCCATGGGCGGCAGCGCCGTGATCTGCATCGCGTCGTAGCGCGACGTGGCCACCACCGGCGCGGTCAGCGCGGCAGGCACCGCGACGCTTTCCGCGGAGCCGACGGGTGCCATCGCCGCTGCGGAGGCGACGGTGGCCGGGCCCGGCATCGCCTGCTGCTGCGCCAGCACCGGCGCGTCGCCGCGCCGCCAGGCGCCGGTGCGGATGTCCTCGTTGGTGATGCGCTCGATCTCGACCGGCGCGACGCCGCGCAGCAGGTCGAGCTTGAGCGCTGCGGTGTAGCTCAGGTCGATCACGCGGTCGTCGTGGAACGGGCCGCGGTCGTTCACGCGCACGATCACCTCGCGCCCGTTGGCCGGATTGCGCACCCGCACATAGCTCGGCAGCGGCAGCGTCTTGTGGGCCGCCGTCATCGCGTACATGTCGTAGGGCTCGCCGCTGGCGGTCGACTGGGCATGGAACTTGGTGCCGTACCACGATGCGAGCCCGCTTTCGCGAAACGGCCGGTCGTCGACGATGGGCGTGTACGACCGACCGAGCACCACATACGGCTTGCTGGTGCCGCCGCTGCCGCGGATCGGCTCGATGCGGGGTTCGGCGTCGGGCACCTGGCTCAGGTCGGAGGGCGGTCTGGCCGCGGCACCGTCGCGTCCGCCGCGCGGCCCGCTGGCGCAGCCGGCGAGAAGCACCAGCGTCGCTGTCGCTGTCCATGCAAGGACGCGCCGCGGCAGCTTGCGGCTAGCCAAACACCGCCTTCCAGAGCGCCAGCATGGCCTCGCGCTCGGCCMCCAGCGCGCTCATCGGCACCTGGGTCGGTTCCTCGTTGMGCCGGGCCCGGTGCTGCACGCGGCGCAGTTCGCGGTAGGCCGATGCGGCCGCTCGGCCAACGCCCGCGGGCAGCAGGCCGGCTGCCTCGGCCCGCTGCAGCAGCGCGATGTTGCCGACGTTGGGCACCAGTTCGGGATGCACCTTGGATTCGGACAGCACCAGGAACTGCACGGCGAACTCGGCATCGACCATGCCGCCGGGGCTGTGCTTGACGTCGAAGCGGTCGGGCTTGACCGGTCGCGCGGCGCGCACCTTCTCGCGCATTGCGACGATCTCGGCCTTGAGGGCCTCTCGGTCGCGCTGCGCAATGATGACCGCCTCGCGGATGCGGTCGAAGCGCTCGCCGAGCGCCGGGCCGCCCAGCACGAAGCGTGCACGCGTCATGGCCTGGTGCTCCCAGGTCCAGGCGGTGTTGCTGCCGCGGCCGAGCTGGTATTTCTCGTAGGCCTCGAAACTGGTCGTGAGCATTCCCGAATTGCCGTTGGGACGCAGCGCGGTGTCGATCTCGAACAGGTCGCCCTCGCGGGTCTTGACCGTGAGCCAGTTGATCAGCTTGCGTACGTAGGCTGCATAGACCTCGCCTGCGCGCTCGTCCTCGTCGTCGTAGACGAACACGATGTCGAGGTCGCTGCCGTAGCCCAGTTCCTTGCCGCCGAGTTTGCCGTAGCCGATGATCGCGAAGCGTGGCTGCTCGCGGTGCGGGTTGCGCACCTGCGGCCAGCACCAGCGCGCGGTCACGCGCAGCACCACGTCGGCCAGGGCGCTCAGGTCGTCGGCCACCTGCTCGACCGTGATGCGGCCGTCGACGTCGCGCGCCAGCGTGCGGAACAGCTCCGCATGATGGGCGTGGCGCAGCAGGTTCAGCAGGCGCTCCTCGTCGGCCTCGCCGGTCTGCGTCAGCGAGCGGTGGCGGTCTTCGAGCTCGCGCTCGAACTCGGCCGCAACGAAGCGACCCGACAGCATGGCGCTGCTGGCCAGTTCGTCGATCACGCCGGGGTGCTGCATCAGGTAGCGCGCCGGCCATTTGGCCGAGCCGAGCAGGCGCAGCAGCCGCTCCTGCACCGCCGGCCGCTCCACCAGCAGCGCGATGTAGCTGTCGCGCCGCAACAGCGGCTCGATCCAGTCGGCCCAGCGCAGCGCGGCGTCGACATGGCGGCTGATCTGGCCTTGGGCGTCGCTGTCAGGTTCGCGCAGCCATTGGCCGGTGCGCTGCACCAGCTGGCGCAGGCGGGCCCGGGTGTCGTCGCGCAGCGCCAGCACCCGCGGGTTCCGGGTCCACGCCTCGATGCGCTCGGCGAAGGGCCCGGGCAGCGATTCGATCAGGTCGCTCAGGTCGACCGGCGGCGCGGCAGGCGCGCCGCCCTTGCAGCCGGAGCAGGGCTTCTTGCCGCCCAGCAAGGTGTCGAACTCCTGGGCGACGAATTCGCGGTGGGTGTCGAGCTGGGCCAGGAAGGCGCAGCAATCGGGGTAGCCCAGCGAGAGCGCTATCCAGCGCAGGTCGTCGTCGTTGATCGGCAGCACGTGGGTCTGCTGGTCGTCGAGGTACTGGATGCGGTGCTCGACCCGGCGCAGGAACTCGTAGGCGGCGGCGAGCGCATCGGCCGTCTCCTGCGGCATCAGGCCGGCGCGTGCCAGGCGCTGCAGCGCATCGAGCGTGGGCCGGGTCCGCAGTTCGGGGAACTGACCGCCGCGCACCACCTGCAGCAGCTGCACGGTGAACTCGATCTCGCGGATCCCGCCACGCGACAGCTTGACGTCGTTGGCGCGCTCGGGCCGGCCGGCGCTGCGGCGCGCCGCCTGCTCGCGGATCTGCCGATGCAGCGTGCGCAGCGAGTCGAACACGCTGTAGTCGAGGTAGCGGCGGAAGACGAAGGGCAGCACCACCCCGCGCAGCGCCTGCGCCGAGCGGTCGGCCACCACGGCCGAGGGCGCCACCACCCGGCTCTTTAGCCAGGCGAAGCGCTCCCATTCACGGCCCTGGACCTGGAAATACTCTTCGAGGGCGTCGAGCGAGACCACGCTCGGCCCGGAATTCCCGTTGGGCCGCAGGGCCAGGTCGACCCGGWACACGAAGCCGTGCTCGGTGGTGTCGCCGACCAGGGCGTAGATCCGCTTGACCGCGCGGGCGAAGTACTCGTGGTTGGACAGCTGCGCGCGGCCCTCGGCATTGCCGGCGGTCTCGCCGTCCTGATCGTAGAGGTAGATCAGGTCGATGTCGCTCGAGACGTTGAGCTCGCGGGCACCGAGCTTGCCCATGCCGACCACCCACAGCTGGGCCCGCTGGCCGTCGGCCGCGAGCGGCGCGCCGTGGGCCTCGTCGAGCTCGGCGCAAGCCTCGCGGCAGGCGATGTCGAGCGCGAATTCGGCCAACTCGGTGACCGCAGTGGTGACCACCGCCAGCGGCGCCTGCCAGTCGCAGTCGAGCGTGACCAGCCTCTCCATCACCAGTTGGCGCACGATGCGCAAGGCGTCAGCGGCGTTGTCGCCGCGGCCGCGCAGGGCCCGGTAGGCCTCGGCCATGTGGGGGCGCAAGGGCTCGCCCGGCGGCAGCAGCGACAGTTCGCCGGCGTAGCGGCGGCGCAATCGCTGAACGAAGCGGGAAGATGCCGACAAGGGCAGTGAATCGGATGATGGCGGCGACCGCAGCACGGTGGTTTCGGCGGCGGTGGAACCCGGCTGGGAGCTGGCGGTCATAATTCCTGACACAGCGCGATCCTCAATGAACGACACGACGTCTTCCCCTTCACGTCTGCTCAAGATCACCGCTGCGACGGCGCGCTGGTTGTTGGGTTTGCTGATCGGTGCATGGCTCCTGCTTGCGCTGTCAGTCGCTGTCCTACATCTGTGGATTGTGCCGCGAATCGGAGACTACCGTGGCGCGCTGGAGGCGCAGGCCACACGGGCCATCGGCGTACCGGTTCGCATCGGTTCGATCAGCGCCCGCTCGGGCAGCTTCTTTCCGACGGTCGAGCTGCGCGACCTGGTGCTGATGGACAAGCGCGGCCAGGAGGCGCTGCGGCTCGAGCGGGTGGTGGCCAGCGTGTCGCCGCGCTCGCTCTGGAACCTGAGTTTCGAGCAGCTCTACATCGAGCGGCCGCAGGTCGAGGTCCGGCGCGATGCGCTCGGCAAGCTCCATATCGCGGGGCTCGACATGTCGAACGACACCAGCGGCGGCGGCGACGGTGCCGACTGGTTCTTCGCCCAGCGCGAGGTGGTGGTGCAGGGCGGTACCGTGCGCTGGACCGACGAACAGCGCAAGACGGCGCCGCTGCTGCTGACCGAGGTGCAGTTCGTGGCCCGCAACGGGGCCCGCAGCCACGCGATGCGCCTGGACGCGACGCCGCCGGCCGGCTGGGGCGAGCGGATCACGCTGCGCGGCCAGTTCCGCCAGCCGCTGCTGTCGGTGCGCAGCGGCAACTGGCGCACCTGGGACGGACAGATCTACGCCGACCTGCCCTATATCGATGTCACGCGGCTCGGCCGCTATGTCGACCTCGATGGCCGGATCCGCGAGGCCTCCGGCGGCCTGCGCATCTGGGCCGACGTCAACGACGGCGAGTTCACGGGCGGCGCGGCCGACCTGGCGCTGACCCGCATCGACGCTTCGCTCGGCAAGGCGCTCGAACCGCTGGTGCTGCGCGACGTGACCGGGCGCCTGAGCGGCAGGCACGACGACGGCATGCTCGAATTCGCCACCAGCCGGCTGCAGTTCGATACTTCCGACAACATGCGCTGGCCCGGCGGCAACCTGTGGTTCCAGCGCACGGAGGCCAAGGGCCGGACCGCCGAACGCACCGCCCTACGCGCCGACCGGCTCGATCTCGGGGCGCTGGCGCTGATCGCCGACCGGCTGCCGCTGGGTGATGCGACCCGCCGGCAGATCGAGGCCTTGCAGCCGCGCGGCCTGGTTGAGCGCATCGAGGCCAACTGGCAAGGCGCGGCGGACGACCCTACCAGCTACCAGGTGAAGGGGCGCATGAGCGCATTCAGCGTCGCGTCGCRGCCCGGCGTGCCGGTTGCCGCCGCGCCGGTGCCTGCGGGCGCGACCG
>NZ_JBFUIU010000082.1:0-18981 GCF_056401695.1 Variovorax sp. P4_D9 | reverse complement strand
CTCACGCTGCCTGGTGGCGCTGTTCAATTTCATGCAGGGCAAGGAATTCGCGGGCCAGGAGCGGGCCTGCGGCGCCGCGGCCTTCGCCTCGGGCCGCAACGATGGCGCGCGCCAACAGCAGTGGCTGCACCTGATCGACTCGCAGGAGCATTGCTTCCAGCTATTCACCGACTTCGCGGCCCCCGGACTGGCAGAGGCCTGGCGCACCCTCCAGTCCCCTGCCCAGCTGGCCGAGCAGGAGCGGCTGCGCCGCATCGCCTGCGCCGCGCCGGCCGGGGTGGCGCTCGACAGCGAACTGAGCCAGAGCTGGTTCGATTGCTGCTCGCGCCGCATCGACGCCATGCAGGCCATCGAGGAACGGCTCGCCGCCGACCTGCGGCAGCTCTGCGTACAGAAGACGGCCCAGGCGCGCTCCGAGCTGCAGGCCCACGAGGCCTTGCTCGTCAGCCTGCAGGGCGAGCGCGACAGCACGGCGGACTTCTTCCTCGATGCGGTCGCGATGCCGGACAGCGCGCCCTCCCCGTCCGGCCCGTCCACCGGTGCAGCCTACGGCCGGCAGCTCGAACGTTCCATTCTGGACATGGTACAGGAGCAGTCGCGCCGGCTTCAGGCCATGGGCGACGAACTCGACACCGTGCGCGCCGCACTCAACGAGCGCAAGCTGGTCGAGCGCGCGAAGGGCCTGCTGATGGCGCATCGCCGCATCAGCGAGGAGGAGGCGCACAAGATGCTGCGCCAGACCGCGATGAACCAGGGACGGCGGCTGGTCGAGGTTGCCGAATCGGTGCTCGCGATGGCCGAGTACCTGCCCGCCGACAAGGCCCCCTGAGTGCGCTGCAGGCCCGGAATGGTGCACCGCACAAGCAATGTGCGGCGCCGGAAATTCGATCTGGATCCGGGGTCTGACAAGCATCGACGGTCCTTCGATGCTCTCTTTTTCATAGCAAACCAGGACTGGCACGCCGCTTGCTTCATCTCAGCACATAGACCGACGAAGGTCTTCAGGCAGGTGGCATCCAACGGCGGGTGCGGCCCACCGAACCGGACAAAGGCGTCCTTATCCCGCAGGGGCTCGACTCAGAGCAGCCCGTGCGCGGTGAGGGCGCCTTTTTTGTTTTCTCGATTCGATTTTTCATTTCCGGAGTAGCCCCATGACCGATGCGCTGAAACACCAACTGAGTCGCCGCCGTGTGCTGCAAGCCGCCGCCGCGGGCGTGGTCGGCCTCGACCCCGCGCTGCGCGCCGCCGTCTGGGCGCAGGGCTCGGACAAGCCCGAGAAGGAGGAAGTCAAGATCGGCTTCATCCCGCTGACCGACTGCGCCAGCGTCGTGATGGCCTCGGTGCTCGGCATCGACAAGAAGTACGGCGTCAAGATCGTGCCGAGCAAGGAGGCCAGCTGGGCCGGCGTGCGCGACAAGCTGGTCAACGGCGAGCTCGACTTCGCCCATGTGCTGTACGGCCTGGTGTACGGCGTGCACCTGGGCATTGGCGGCCCGAAGAAGGACATGGCGGTGCTGATGACCCTCAACAACAACGGCCAGGCGATCACGCTGTCGAAGAAGCTGGCCGACAAGGGCGCGGTCGACGGCGCGTCGCTGGCCAAGGTGATGGGCAAGGAGAAGGCCGAGTACACCTTCGCCCAGACCTTTCCCACCGGCACCCACGCGATGTGGCTGTACTACTGGATGGCCGCCAACGGCATCGACCCGCTGAAGGACGCCAAGGTCATCACCGTGCCGCCGCCGCAGATGGTGGCGAACATGCGGGTCGGCAACATGGACGGCTATTGCGTCGGCGAGCCGTGGGGCCAGCGCGCGATCATGGACGGCATCGGCATCACCGCGATCACCACCCAGGACATCTGGAAGGACCACCCGGAGAAGGTGCTCGGCACCACCGGCGACTTCGTGAAGAAGTATCCCAACACGGCGCGCGCCGTGACCGCCGCGATCATCGAGGCCGGCAAGTGGATCGACACCGGCCTGYAGAACAAGAACAAGATGGCCGAGACCATCGCCGACAAGAGCTACGTCAACACCAGCGTCGACGCGATCAACCAGCGCATCCTGGGCCGCTACACCAATGGCCTCGGCAAGAACTGGGACGACCCCAACTACATGAAGTTCTACAACGACGGCGCGGTCACCTACCCGTACCTGTCGGACGGCATGTGGTTCCTCACGCAACACAAGCGCTGGGGCCTGCTGAAGGAACACCCGGACTACCTGCAGGTGGCGACGCAGATCAACCAGATCGACATCTACAAGCAGGCCGCCGCCGCCACCAAGACCGCGGTGCCGAAGGAGACGATGCGCAGCAGCAAGCTGTTCGACGGCGTCGTCTGGGACGGCAAGAACCCAAAGCAGTACGCCGATGCATTCAAGGTCCACGCCTGAGGAGCCCGCCATGGTCAGTGCCGTCTTCCATTCCCCCCTCGAGGCCAAGCCGGTCATGCCCGCAGCCAAGGTCGTCGCCCACGCTGCTCGGCCGGCGGCCGCGCCGGTGGCCGCCGAACCGGCGCCGCGCGTGCCGCGCGATTTCCGCGCCGTGTGGCTGCGCGTGCTGCCGCCGCTGCTTGGCTTCGCGCTGCTGGTGCTGGTCTGGGAGCTGGTGGCGCTCAGGAGCACCACCGGCTTCCCCACGCCGCTCGCGACCTGGCAGCAGGCGCTCACGGTGTTCAGCGATCCGTTCTACAGCAAGGGCCCGAACGACCAGGGCGTGGGCTGGAACGTGCTCTCGTCGCTGCAGCGCGTGGCGCTGGGCTTCGGCCTTGCGGCCGCGGTCGGCATTCCGGCGGGCTTCGCGATCGGACGCTTCGAGTTCCTCTCGCGCATGTTCAATCCATTGATCAGCCTGCTGCGGCCGGTGTCGCCGCTGGCCTGGCTGCCGATCGGCCTGCTGGTCTTCAAGGGGGCCAACCCGGCCGCGATCTGGACCATCTTCATCTGCTCGATCTGGCCGATGATCATCAATACCGCGGTCGGCGTGCAGCGCGTGCCGAGTGACTACATGAACGTCGCCAAGGTGCTGAAGCTCAGCGAATGGAAGATCTTCACCAAGATCCTGTTCCCCGCCGTGCTGCCCTACATGCTGACCGGCGTACGGCTGGCCGTCGGCACCGCCTGGCTGGTGATCGTCGCGGCSGAAATGCTGACCGGCGGCGTCGGCATCGGCTTCTGGGTCTGGGACGAGTGGAACAACCTCAACGTCGCCAACATCATCATCGCGATCTTCGTCATCGGCATCGTCGGCCTGGTGCTCGAGTTCGCGCTCATCAGGATCGCCACCGCGTTCACGTTCGAAGAGGTGAAGTCATGAATGATGACAACAAGTACATCGAGATCCAAGGGGTCGAGCAGCGCTTCAAGACCGCCAAGGGCAGCTTCCTGGCGCTGCGCGATGTCAACCTGCAGGTCGCCAAGGGCGAGTTCATCACGCTGATCGGCCACTCGGGCTGCGGCAAGTCGACGCTGCTGAACCTGATCGCCGGCCTGACGACACCGACCCAGGGCGTGCTGCTGTGCGCCAACCGCGAGATCAAGGGCCCGGGGCCGGAGCGCGCGGTGGTGTTCCAGAACCATTCGCTGCTGCCCTGGCTGACCTGCTACGAGAACGTGTATCTCGCGGTCGAGCGGGTGTTCGCGGCGACCGAGAACAGGGCGCAGCTCAAGGCCCGCACCGAAGCGGCACTGGCCTTGGTCGGCCTCACGCCGGCGGCGCAGAAACGGCCCGGCGAGATCTCGGGCGGCATGAAGCAGCGCGTCGGCATCGCCCGTGCGCTGTCGATGGAACCCAAGGTGCTGCTGATGGACGAGCCCTTCGGCGCCCTCGATGCCCTGACCCGCGCCAAGCTGCAGGACGAGCTGCTCGCGATCGTACAGAAGACCCGCAGCACGGTGGTGATGGTGACGCACGACGTCGACGAGGCCGTGCTGCTGTCGGATCGAATCGTGATGCTGACCAACGGCCCGGCCGCCACCATCGGCGAGGTGCTGGCGGTCGACATCCCGCGGCCTCGCAACCGCGTCGAGCTGGCGGAGGACCCGGTCTACGTGCATGCCCGCAAGGCCGTGATCGACTTCCTCTACACGCGCCAGGCGCACGTGGAGAAGGTCGCGGCCTGAGCCGTCGATTGCACGGCCTCGGTCGCACCGGTAGTCAGGACATGATGACCTGCAGGCTGTGCTCGTACGAGGCCGTGAGCCGCTCGAAGGTGTCGACCAGCGCATCGCTGGAGCGCACCAGCGAGGCCCGGCCCTCGGCGCTGTCGAGGGCGCGCACGCCGCCCATCAGGCGCAGCCATTCGTCGCGCGCGATCACCAGCGCGGCACGGATCTCGGGCGAACTCAGCGGCGCCGACTCGAGCTCGCGCAGCGCGGCCTCGAACTCGTCCATGGTCGCGGCCAGCCGCTGCTGCGATCCGGGCGCCGGCAGCACCGAGGCCAGCAGCGCATCCTTCGCCAGCCGCTGCGCGCGCATCCGCTGCCGGCCGCAGATGTTGACGATGCGCAGCGCCCGGCGGGCGCCCGAGGCTTCGAGCGCCTCCGTCAGCGCTTCGGCGGCCATCAGCAGCGCTTCAGCGCGGGCATCGATCTCGGCCAGCACCGGCGCGGCCAGCCGCGCCGCCAGCGCCGTCTCGAGCGCCTGCCACGCAGCGCGCACCCGGGCCAGCGCCTCGGTCCCGGGCTGGCCCAGCGTCAGGGTGGCAAGATGATCCAGGTTGTGCTGCACCCGCTCCGCGGACTGCGTGCGCAGCACGCGGGCGCGCCGCGCGTCGATGCCGGCCAAGCCCTGCGCGGCCACCCGCACCAGCCGCTGCGACAGCATGCGGAGCTGGCCGGCGCGGTTGATCGCATCCGCCCACTGCGCGGCCTCGAGCACCGAGCGCGAGACCTCGCCAAGCCGCAGGTTGGCATGCATCGCGGCACCGCGCAGCAGGCCGAAGGCCTCGTCCTCGCCGATGCCGCGCGCCGACATCAGCAGCCCCTTGGCGCGGTCGACCCACTTGCGCTCGTCCAGACGGGTGCGAAAGGCATCCAACTCGGTGCGCAGCGCGGTCTCGCGTTGCCAGCGAGCACCGGCCCGGCCAAGCTGTCCCTCGAGCGACGCCGCATCGAGCCCGTCGATCGGCGCCCAGGCATGCACGCCGAGCGCCACCAGCTGCGCGTGCGCGTCGGCGTCCAGCGGCGCGCTGACCAGGCTCAGGGCACAGGGCGGCGTACCCGACCATGGCCGCAGCGCCTCGTAGAGCGGTTCGGGCAGCGACGCCGGCAGCCAGAGCAGGACCTGTCGTGGTGCCGACAGCTCGACCTGGCGCACCAGATCACGGCAGCCGACCGCGACGATGTCGCGACCAGCCAGTGCCCGGGCCAGCGCCGGAGGCAGCGCGGCCTCGGCGTTTTCAGAGGGAAGAACGACGAGAAGAGAGGTCACGGCGGAGTTAGCAAAGGGATGCAAAGCATAGGCCAGGCGAGCTGCGAATTTCTGGCACGCCTCTTGCGTGATACAGGTCGCGGTGTAATGAAGCACCGCATTGGTGAAGCGGCAGGTTCCTGCCCTCGGTCCGGCGGCGCCATGGCCGGACACACCGTTCAGGCTGCCGGCTGCCAGCGCGGCCACACCCCCCCAACCCCGTCCGACGACACGGTCCGCTCCCGGCCGCGCCGCGGCATTTCGCATTGACCGCCATGTCCACCAGCTTCAAGACATTTCTGCATTCAGGCCACGGCCCGACGCTGTTCGCGGCCTTTCTGTACTTCTCGTTCTCGTGCTGCATCTGGGTGCTGAACGGCGCCATGGCGCCGTTCATCGGCGAGACCTTCGACCTCTCGCCGGCGCAGAAGGGCCTGATGCTGTCGGTGCCGATCATCGCCGGCGCGCTGATGCGCTTTCCGCTAGGCATCCTGTCGCAGTACATCGGCCGCAAGAGCGCCACGCTGGTCGAGATGGGCCTGATCGCGGTGGCCATGTTGTTCGGCTTCTTCATGGTGAAGACCTTCAACGACCTGCTCGCCATGGGCGTGCTGCTGGGCATCGCGGGTGCCAGCTTCGGCGTCGCGCTGTCGCTCGGCTCGGGCTGGTTCCCGCCGCAGCACAAGGGCCTGGCGATGGGCCTGGTGGGCGCCGGCAACGTCGGCACCGCGGTGTCGGTGCTGGTGGCGCCGCCGCTGGCGCAATGGCTGGGCTGGCAGAGCGTCTATGGCGTCGCCGCCGGCGCGATCCTGCTGCCGATGATCGTGATGATCGTGTTCGCGAAAGAGCCGCCGGACATCGACAGCCACGCCAGCTTCCGCGAGCACATCGCCTGCCTGTTCGAGAAGGATGGCTGGGTCTTTAGCCTGATCTACGGCGTCACCTTCGGCGGCTTCATCGGCCTCACGACCTTCCTGCCGTCCTACTACTACGACCAGTTCGGCGTGAGCAAGGTGCAGGCCGGCCAACTAACCATGCTGGCCGCCTTCATGGGCGCTGCGGTGCGCATCGTCGGCGGCTGGATCTCCGACCGCTGGGGCGGCGTCAACACGCTGACGCTGGTGCTGACGGTGGTGGCGGCCGGGCTGGTGCTGGTAGGCGTCTCGTCGTCGTCGCTGGTGCTCACCACGCTGCTGCTGATCCTCTGCTTCGCGGCACTCGGCGCCGGCAACGGCGCCCTGTTCCAGCTGGTGCCGCTGCGCTGGCCGGCCAGCACCGCGGTGGCCGGCTCGATGATCGGCGAGATCGGCGCCCTCGGCGGCGGCCTGGTGCCCAACGCGATGGGCCTGTCGAAGCAGTACCTGGGCAGCTACACCTGGGGCTTCGTCTTCTTCGCGCTGCTGTCGCTGGTGATGCTCGGCGTGATGCGTGTGATGCAGATCCGCTGGACCCGCACCTGGGCCGAAAAAGGCGGCCGCGCAAGGACTTCGGCCTCCCCATCGGCAACCAAGTACGCCGCCCCGCGCAAGACGGCGCGCCAGCCATGAAGCGATCGCCCGTCATGTCAGCGCGGCAGGAACAGCAGCCACAGCACGAGGAGTGCGTTGAACAGCAGCGACACGGCCAGCCCGATCTTGACGAGGGCGGCCGGATCGCGCCGGATCAGCGGCGTGGCGCCGGGCGCGCCGACCGGACGCGAAGCGCCCCGCTCCAGCGCCAGCAGCAGTTCCTCGGCGGTCTCGAAGCGCTGGCGCGGATCGCGCGCCACCGCCCTGCACACCAGGTGGTCGAGCCAGACCGGCACGTCGGGCCGGATGCGCGACAGGGCTCCCGGGTCGCGCCGGTAGCGCGCCAGCTGGTAGGGCTCGATCTCGCCGTAAGGCAGGCGCCCCGCCAGCCATTGGTAGAGCGTGACGCCGAGCGCGAACAGGTCGCTGCCCGCATCGGCTTCGGCGCCCTCCCACTGCTCGGGATTGATGTAGCTCGGGGTGCCGGCGTGCAGCTCGCGCTGCGCCGCACCTTCGCGGCCGGACAGCGCGACGCCGAGATCGAGGATGCGCCAGCGGCCGTCATCGCCCAGGTGCAGGTTGCCAGGCTTGATGTCACGGTGCACCACACCATGCCGGTGCAGCCGCCCCAGCGCCTTGGCGACCGCGATGGCCGCGGCGACGACCTCGGCCGCAGCGCCGCGCGGACCGGATTTCTGCAACTGCTCGAGCGTCCGGCCGCCATGCCAGTCGAACACGATGTAGAGCGCGCTGGCGTTCTCGGCGCGTTCGTGCACCCGCACGAAGCCGCTGTCGGCACGGGCGCTGACGCGCAGCCCCAGCCAAGCCTCGTGCGCCAGCATGGCGCGCTCCTCCGGATCGCCGGCACGCGAAGGATGCAGCGTCTTGATCGCGACCAGTTCGCGCGTGACCGGGTGGCGCGCCTGGTAGAGCAGGTGCACGCCGGTGTCGGCGACCCGCGCCGTGATCACGTAGCCGTCGATCGTGTCGCCGACCTTCAGCGCCGCCGGCGGTGCCAGCCGGCGGACGTCGCCGAGTTCGTCGTCGAGCTGGCGCGCGTCGAGGCCGATGACGCGGATCACCAGCGCGGTGGCGTTGTCGCGCGTGCCGGCCGCCAGGGCCGCCCGCACCAGCGCCTCGCTGCCCTCCCGCGCCGTGCCCTGCAGCGCGAAGCGCGCCAGCTGCTGCGCCTTGAGCACCCCATGCACGCCGTCGGAGGTCAGCACGAAGCAGTCGCCGACGCGCACGTCGCCCTGCGCGTAGTCGACCCGCACCTGGTCGTCGAGGCCGATCGCGCGGGTCAGCCGGCTGCGCAGGTCCGGGTGCTCGAAGGCGTGGTCCTGGGTCAGCGGGACCGCCGGCTCGCCGTCCTCGCGCACCCGCCAGCCGCGGGTGTCGCCTACATGGGCCAGGGTGTAGCTCTGGCCATGCAGCACCAGGGCGGTCAGCGTGGTGAGCGCGGTGCCACCGCCCTGCCGGCGCCGGTTGTGGTCGGCCAGCCAGGCGTTCTGGGCACCGATCAGGCGGTCCAGCGCGGCGGTCGGCTCCCAGGTGTCGGGCGTCGCGAAGTAGTCGGCCAGAAGGCCCATGACGGTGGTCTGCGCGGCCTCCAGTCCGCGGCCGCCGGTGGATACGCCGTCGGCGATGGCGGCGATCAGGCCGCGCGCCTCCTCGCCGGCCGGCGCCCGCACGGTGCCGGCGAAATCCTCGTTGACTTCGCGCGGTCCGCGCTGGCTGCTGTAGCCGATGTCCACTTCAAAGCTCATGGCGCGATTCTCCACGCGCGCACCGGGCACCCCGCTTGATTCGAATCCACGAAAGGTCCAGCCCCATGAAGAAGATGAAACTCGTGATGGTCGGCAACGGCATGGCCGGCGTGCGCACGCTCGAAGAGCTGCTGAAGATCGAACCCGATCTTTATGAGATCACCGTGTTCGGCGCCGAGCCGCATCCCAACTACAACCGCATCCTGCTGTCGCCGGTGCTGGCCGGCGAGCAGACGGTGGACGAGATCGTGCTCAACAGCTGGGAGTGGTACACCGAGAACCACATCACGCTGCACGCCGGCAAGAAGGTGGTTGAGATCGACCGCGTCAAGCGCGTCGTGCGCGCCGATGACGGCACCGAGGCCGCGTATGACCGGCTGCTGCTGTGCACCGGCTCCAACCCCTTCATGCTGCCGGTGCCCGGCAAGGACCTGAAGGGCGTGATCGCCTACCGCGACATTGCCGACACCGACTACATGATCGAGACGGCGCGCACGCACAAGAACGCGGTGGTGATCGGCGGCGGCCTGCTGGGCCTGGAAGCGGCCAACGGCCTGATGCTGCGCGGCATGACCGTCACGGTGGTGCACGTGATGCCCTGGCTGATGGAGCGCCAGCTCGACGACGTCGCGGGCAAGCTGCTGCAGAAGTCGCTCGAGGATCGCGGGCTGAAGTTCCTGATGGGCGCGCAGACGCAGGACCTGGTCGGCGGCGAGGACGGCCGGGTCAAGGCCATCCGCTTCAAGGACGGCACCGAGGTGGCGGCCGACCTGGTCGTGATGGCGGTCGGCATCCGGCCCAACACCGAGCTGGCCGAGAAGGCCCGGCTGCACGTCAACCGCGGCATCGTGGTCAGCGACACGATGCAGACCGTGACCGACGCGCGGATCTACTCGGTCGGCGAGTGCGCGGCGCATCGCGGCGTCGCCTACGGCCTGGTGGCGCCGCTGTTCGAGCAGGCCAAGGTGGCGGCCAACCACCTGGCGCAGTTCGGCATCGGCCGCTACCTGGGCTCGCTGACCTCGACCAAGCTCAAGGTCACGGGCATCGACCTGTTCTCGGCCGGCGAATTCATGGGCGGCGAAGGCACCGAGGAGATCGTCATGAGCGACCCCTTCGGCGGCGTCTACAAGAAGCTGGTGATCAAGGACGACAAGTTGGTCGGCGCCTGTCTCTACGGCGACACGGTCGACGGCAGCTGGTACTTCAAGCTCCTGCGCGACGGCCGCAGCGTGCACGACATCCGCGACAAGCTGATGTTCGGCGAATCGAACATCGGCGACACCGGGCACGAGGGCCACAGCAAGGCAGCCACGATGCCCGACGACGCCGAGGTCTGCGGCTGCAACGGCGTCAACAAGGGCACGATCTGCAAGGCGATCAAGGACAAGGGCCTGTTCACGCTCGAAGAGGTCAAGAAGCACACCAAGGCCAGCGCATCGTGCGGCTCGTGCACCGGGCTGGTCGAGCAGATCCTGATGTTCACGGCCGGCGGCGACTATTCCGCGACGCCGAAGAAGAAGGCGGTCTGCAGCTGCACCGACGTCAGCCACCAGGACGTGCGCGACGCGATCCGCAAGTCGCACTACCTGACTCACGACGAGGTCTACCGCAACCTCGGCTGGCGCACGCCCAACGGCTGCGCGAGCTGCCGGCCGGCCGTCAACTACTACCTGATCTCGACCTGGCCCAAGGAGGCGAAGGACGATCCGCAGAGCCGTTTCATCAACGAGCGCAGCCACGCCAACATCCAGAGGGACGGCACCTACTCGGTGATCCCGCGCATGTGGGGCGGCCACACCACGCCCGACGAGTTGCGCCGCATCGCCGACGCGGCCGACAAGTACAAGATTCCGACGGTCAAGGTCACGGGCGGCCAGCGCATCGACCTGCTGGGCGTCAAGAAGGAAGACCTCGAGAACGTCTGGAAGGACATCGGCATGCCCTCGGGCTTCGCCTATGCGAAGTCGCTGCGCACCGTCAAGACCTGCGTCGGCAGYGAGTGGTGCCGCTTCGGCACGCAGGACTCGACGCAGCTGGGCAAGGACCTGGAGCGCGCGCTGTGGGCGATGTACTCGCCGCACAAGGTCAAGCTGGCGGTCTCGGGCTGCCCGCGCAACTGCGCCGAATCCGGCATCAAGGACGTCGGCGTGATCGGCGTCGACTCGGGCTGGGAGATCTACGTCGGCGGCAACGGCGGCATCAAGACCGAGGTGGCGCACTTCCTGGTCAAGGTGAAAAGCTCCGAGGAGGTGATGGAATACGCCGGCGCCTTCCTGCAGCTGTACCGCGAGGAAGGCTGGTACCTCGAGCGGACCGTGCACTACGTCGGCCGCGTCGGGCTCGACTACGTGAAGAAGAAGATCCTCGAGGACGCCGAGGGCCGCAAGACCCTGTGGGAGCGGCTGCAGTTCGCGCTCGACGGCGAGCCCGATCCGTGGTTCGCGTCGAGCCAGGCCGCGGTCGATGTCCGGCAGTTCGCCCCGGTGGCGGTGGTCGACACGCAGCCGCAAACCGCTTGAGGAGCACATGACCATGAACCAATGGAAACCCATCTGCCGCGTCGACGACATCCCCGTGCTGGGTGCGCGGCGCGTGGCCCGGCCCGCAGGGGTCGATGTCGCGGTGTTCCGCAATGCCGAGAACCAGATCTTCGCGCTGCTCGACCGCTGCCCGCACAAGGGCGGCCCGCTGAGCCAGGGCATCGTCTTCGGCACCAGCGTGGCCTGCCCGCTGCACAACTGGACCCTCGGCCTCGACGACGGCTGCGCGAAGGCGCCCGACGAGGGCTGCACGCCGCGCTTCGCCGTCAAGGTGACGGACGGTGTGGTGCACCTGGACAGCGAGGAGTTGGCGAGCCACGCCACCGAGCTCGAGCGGCCGGTGGCCGGCCCGAAGCGCTCCGTCGCGGCTTGAACCGAGGAACAATATGAACGAAACACGCTCCACCTGCCCCTACTGTGGCGTCGGTTGCGGCGTGATCATCGAATCCGATGGCGCGCAGATCACCGGCGTGCGCGGCGATCCGGACCACCCGGCCAACTTCGGCCGGCTCTGCACCAAGGGCTCGACCCTGCACCTGACCGCCAGCGCGGCGGTCACGCGGCAGACGCGCTTGCTGCAGCCGATGCGGCGGGCCGAGCGCCGCGCAGCGCCCGAAGCCATGGCCTGGGAGCCTGCGCTGGACCTGGCCGCCGACACCTTCGCCCGCGTCATCCGCGACCATGGCCCGGACGCGGTCGGCTTCTACGTCTCGGGCCAATTGCTGACCGAGGACTATTACGTCTTCAACAAGCTCGCCAAGGGCCTGATCGGCACCAACAACATCGACACCAACTCGCGCCTGTGCATGAGCAGCGCGGTGGCCGGCTACAAGAAGACACTGGGCGCCGACGCCCCGCCGGCCTGCTACGACGACCTCAAGTTCGCCGACTGCCTGTTCATCGTCGGCAGCAACACGGCCTGGGCGCACCCGATCCTGTTCCGGCGCATCGAAGACGCCAAGGCCGCCAACCCGGCGCTGAAGATCATCGTGGCCGACCCGCGCCGGACCGACACGGTCGAGATCGCCGACCTGTTCCTGCCGATCCAGCCCGGCACCGACGTCATGCTGTTCAACGGCATGCTGCACCTGATGCTCTGGGAAAGCTGGACCGACGCCCGCTACATCGCCGAGCACACCAGCGGCTTCGACGCGCTCAAGGCCACGGTGCGCGACTGCACGCCCGACCGTGTGGCGCAGGTCTGCGGCATCGCCAAGGACGATCTGCTGCAGGCCGCGCGCCTGTTCGCGACCTCGGCCGCCACGCTGAGCCTGTACTGCCAGGGCCTCAACCAGTCCTCCTCCGGCACCGCCAAGAATGCGGCGCTGATCAACCTGCACCTGGCGACGGCGCAGATCGGAAAGCCCGGCGCCGGCCCGTTCTCGCTGACCGGCCAGCCCAACGCGATGGGCGGCCGCGAGGTCGGCGGGCTGGCCAACCTGCTGTCGGCGCACCGCGACCTCGCGAACCCCGCGCACCGTGCCGAAGTCGCGGCCCTGTGGGGCGTGCCGGATGTGCCCCAGAAGCCCGGCAAGACCGCGGTCGAGATGTTTCAGGCCGCCGCCGACGGCGAGATCCGCGCGCTGTGGATCGCCTGCACCAATCCGGCTCAGTCGATGCCCGACCAGGCGACCGTGCGTCGCGCGCTCGAACGCTGCGAGTTCGTGGTGGTGCAGGAGGCCTTCTCGACCACCTCGACCTGCGACTTCGCCGACCTGCTGCTGCCGGCCACCACCTGGGGCGAGAAGGAGGGCACGGTCACCAACAGCGAGCGCCGGATCTCGCGCGTGCGCCCGGCGGTCTCGGCGCCGGGCCAGACCCGCGACGACTGGGCGATCGGCGTGGCCTTTGCGCGCAGGCTCGAAGCACGGCTCGCGCGCCCCGGCACCCCGAACACCCTCTTCCCCTACGGCGATGCCGAATCGGTCTGGAACGAGCACCGCGAAAGCACCCGCGGGCGCGACCTCGACATCACCGGCATGAGCTACGCGATGCTCGAGGCCGCGCCGCAGCAATGGCCGCTGCGCGAGGGCGAGGCCACGGGCCGCGCACGCCTCTACGAGGACGGCGTCTTCCCGACGCCCGACGGCCGCGCCCGTTTCGTCGACACGCCCTACAAGCCGGTGGCCGAGGCCCGCGAGGCGCGCTATCCGTTCTCGCTCAACACCGGGCGGCTGCGCGACCAGTGGCATGGCATGAGCCGCACCGGCACGCTGGGCCGCCTTTTCGGCCACGTGGCCGAGCCGAATGTGCAGATGCATCCGCAGGACATGGCGCGCCGCCAGCTCGCCGAGGGCGACCTGGTGCACGTAACTTCCCGCCGCGGCTCGATCGTGCTGCCGCTGGCCGCCAGCACCGAGGTCGGCCTGTCCCAGGCCTTCATCGCGATGCACTGGGGCGGCGAGTACCTGAGCGGCAGCTCGAGCACCGGCGAGCGGCTGGCGGGCGTCAACGCGCTCACCACGCCGAGCTACTGCCCCGATTCGAAGCAGCCCGAGCTCAAGCACGCGGCGGTCAAGATCCTCAAGGCCGAACTGCCCTGGTCGCTGCTCGCCGCCGCCTGGCTGCCGCAGGATGCGGCGCTGGATACGGCGGGCGCGCTGCGCGGGCTGATGCAGAGCTTTCCCTTTGCCAGCTGCGTTCCCTTCGGGGCCGGCAGCGCACTCGAGGGCGGCGCCCCCGAACGCACCGGCATCCTGTTCCGCGCCGCGGCCTACGAGGCCCCGCCCGACGCCGTGCTGGCGCGGATCGAAAGCCTGCTGGCGCTCTGCGGCAACGACACCCTGCGCTACGCCGATGCGCGGCGCGGCCAGCGGCGCGCCGTACGCCTGGTGCGCGACGGCGAGGATGCCCGTCTCGAGGGCTTCCTGCTCGGCGGCGACACCCGCGCCGAAGCCTGGATCAAGGCGCTGTTGCAGGATCGCCTGCCGGCCCAGGCGTACGGCCGCCAGCTGCTGCGCCCCGGCGCCGCGGCACCGGCCGGCGTGGCGGCCCGCGGCAAGGTCATCTGCAGCTGCTTCGGCGTCACCCAGACCGCCATCGAGGCGCAGCTGGCGGCCGGCTCGGGCGACGAGGGCCAGCGCCTGGCCGAGCTGCAGGGCGCGCTCAAGTGCGGCACCAACTGCGGCTCCTGCCTGCCCGAACTCAAGCGCATGGTGCGCGCCGCCGCGGTGCATAAGCCCACTGCCCAACCGGCATAAGGCATGCGGGACAATCCGGCAGCCATGGGAATCAGCCACTACATCAAGGAAATCGGCCGCGGCACGCGCGGTGCGAAGCCGCTCGCCCGCGAGCAGGCGGCGGATCTGTTCGGCCAGGTGCTCGACGGCAGCATCTCCGACCTCGAGATGGGCGCCTTCTGCCTGGCGATGCGGATCAAGGGCGAGACGCCCGAGGAGCTGGCCGGCTTCCTCGATGCCACCCATGCGCGACTGGCGCGCTTCCCGGCCACCGATCGGCCGCTGGTGGTGCTGCCGAGCTACAACGGCGCCCGCCGGCTGCCGGTGCTGACGCCGCTGCTGGCCCTGCTGCTGGCGCGCGAAGGGCTGCCGGTGCTGGTGCACGGTGCCGCCACCGAGTCGGCCCGGGTGCTGGCCTCCAGCGTGCTGGCCGTGCTCGATGTTCCCGCGCTCCGGGCCATCCGGCCACTCGACAACGGCGAGGCGGTGTTCGCGCCGACCGAAGTACTGAGCCCCGGACTCAAGCGCCTGCTCGACGTGCGCCGCGTGGTCGGCCTGCGCAATCCCGGCCACAGCGTGGTCAAGCTGATGCAGCCCGGCCTGGGCGACTGCGTGGTGGTCGGCAGCTACACGCACCCCGAATATGCGCGCTCGATGGCCGCCACCTTCGAGCTGACCGGCACGACCGCGTTGCTGTCGCGCGGCCTCGAGGGCGAGAGCGCGGCCGACCCGCGCCGCACCGCGCAGGTCGACGGCTTCGTGCGCGGACAACGCATCGCGCTGCAGGCGCAGCAGCCCGGCACCCAGGCCGAAGTGCCCGGCCTGCCGGCCGAGATCGACATCGAGACAACGGCCGTCTACACGCGGCGGGTGCTGGCCGGCGAGCTGCCGGTGCCGGGCGCCATCGCACAGCAGGTCGAGCACATCCTTCAACTGGCGCAGCGGGCGCAAGAAACGCACACCGCGGAGACCCCATGATCCCTTCCTCACTCCAAGGCAGCTGCACCCTGGTCGGCGCCGGCCCCGGCGACCCCGAACTGCTGACGCTCAAGGCGGTCAAGGCGATCCAGGCGGCGACCGTGCTGCTGGTCGACGACCTGGTCAACGACGAGATCCTGGCCTATGCGCGCCCCGGCGCCCGCATCGTCCACGTCGGCAAGCGCGGCGGCTGCCGCAGCACGCCGCAGGCCTTCATCGAGCGGCTCATGATCACCGCGGTGCAGGAAGGCGAGACCGTGGTGCGGCTGAAGGGCGGCGACCCCTTCATCTTCGGCCGCGGCGGCGAGGAGGTCGAGCACCTGCGCGAGGCCGGCATCGAGGTCCGGGTGGTCAACGGCATCACGGCCGGACTGGCCGCGGTCACCGCGCTGGGCGTCCCGCTGACCCACCGCGACCATGCGCAGGGCGTGGTGTTCGTCACCGGCCATGCCAAGACCGGCTACGCCGCCGGCGAGCACCCGACCGACTGGCGCCAACTGGCCGCCACCGCGCGCGACGCCCGCCTGACGCTGGTGATCTACATGGGCGTCGCCGGCGTCGCCCACATCCAGGACGAGCTGCTGCACGGCCTCGCCGGCGACACGCCCGTGGCCGTGATCCAGCACGCCAGCCTGCCGCAGCAGCGTCACATCGTGACCACGCTGGCGCGGCTGCGCGCCGACATCGCGAGCGCGGCGATGGCCAGCCCGTCGGTGATCGTGGTCGGCGATGTGCTGCGCGGCCTGGCCGCGGCCGGCCTGCCGTCGACCCGCTTCGGAACCTGAGCCCGGCCCTCTTGAACTCCTTCGACGTCGTTGTCATCGGCGCCGGCGCCGCCGGCCTTTTCTGCGCCGGCCTCGCGGGCCAGCGCGGCCTGAAGGTGCTGCTGCTCGACCATGGCGAGCGCATCGCCGAGAAGATCCGCATCTCGGGCGGCGGCCGCGCCAACTTCACCAACCGCGACCTCGACGTGCGGGCACCGCAGCGGCACTTCATCGGCGACAACCCGAACTTCTGCCGCTCGGCCCTGTCGCGCTACACGCCGCAGCAGTTCATCGCCCGGGTGCAGCGCCATGGCATCGCCTTCCATGAGAAGCACAAGGGCCAGCTGTTCTGCGACGGCCCCTCGCAGCAGATCATCG
Source organism: Variovorax sp. P4_D9 (assembly GCF_056401695.1). Lineage (NCBI taxonomy): Bacteria > Pseudomonadati > Pseudomonadota > Betaproteobacteria > Burkholderiales > Comamonadaceae > Variovorax > Variovorax sp. P4_D9. The sequence continues at coordinate 2,453 of NZ_JBFUIU010000082.1, read as the reverse complement.
ACATGCTGCTGGCCGAATGCGCGGCCGGCGGCGTCGCGCACTGGCAGCCCTGCAGCGCCGGCCGGATCGCCTGGTCGGAAGAAGGCGGCTACAGCCTCGAAACCTCTCGCGGCACCGTGCAGTCGCCTCGCCTCGTCATCGCCACCGGCGGCCTTTCGATCCCGCAGATCGGTGCCAGCGACTTCGGCTACCGCATCGCCGCCCAGTTCGGCCTGCGCGTGGTCGCGCCGCGGCCGGCGCTGGTGCCGCTGACCTTCGGCGGCGAGGCCTGGGAGCCCTATGCGGGCCTGGCCGGCCTGGCGCTGCCGGTGCAGATCGAGACCGGCGGCAAGAAGGAGCGCATGAGCTTCCACGAGGACCTTCTGTTCACGCACCGCGGCCTGTCGGGGCCGGCGGTGCTGCAGATCTCAAGCTACTGGAAGCCCGGAGCGTCGCTGACCCTCGACTTCGCCCCCGGCACCGACGTCGCGGCCGCGCTCGCCGAGGCCAAGCAGCGCTCCCGCAAACGAATCGGGAACGAACTGGCGGCCTGGGTGCCGGCCCGGCTCGCGGACGCCTGGGTCGGCCAGGACGCCGCCCTGCAGCGCCCGATCAACGAGGCCGCCGACCGGGCGCTGGGCGCGCTGGCCGAGCGCATCGCGCACTGGCAAATCACGCCCAGCGGCACCGAGGGCTACAAGAAGGCCGAGGTGACGGCCGGCGGCGTCGACACCCGCGACCTGTCGTCCCAGACCCTGGAATCGAAGCAGCGCGGCCTCTACTTCATCGGCGAAGTGGTCGACGTCACGGGCTGGCTCGGCGGTTACAACTTCCAGTGGGCCTGGGCCAGCGCCCACGCCTGCGCGCAAGCAATGGCCGATGGCCAAAGCTGACGCTATAATGTTGGGCTAACTTCGGCCTCCCCTCAACGGCCCACCCCTTTTTCAGTTGAGGAACCCCGGCCCGGGGCCTCGATCTCCCCAGGCCAAATTGAACCAACCGATCCTTCAATGACCACCATCCGCGTAAAAGAAAACGAGCCTTTCGACGTTGCACTGCGCCGCTTCAAGCGCACCATCGAAAAGCTCGGCCTGCTGACCGACCTGCGTGCCCGCGAGTTCTACGAGAAGCCGACCGCCGAACGCAAGCGCAAGAAGGCTGCGGCCGTCAAGCGCCACTACAAGCGCGTGCGCAGCATGCAGCTCCCCAAGAAGCTGTACTGATCACCCACAGCGTTGGCCTCGGGCCACCGCCCGGTTCAATCCGGATCGAGCCGCGCCAGGGAAACCCTGCCGCGGCTTTTGTTTTTCGACAGTCAGAACGAAAGCCAGCCATGAGCCTCAAGGACCAGATCACCGAAGACATGAAGACCGCGATGCGCGCCAAGGACTCCGAGCGCCTGGGCACCATCCGCCTGCTGCTCGCCGCCCTCAAGCAGAAGGAAGTCGACGAGCGGATCGAGCTCGATGACGCGATGGTCGTCGCCATCGTCGACAAGCTGGTCAAGCAGCGCAAGGACTCGGTCGCCGCCTTCACCCAGGGCGGGCGCACCGACCTGGCCGACAAGGAAGCGGCCGAGATCAAGGTGCTGGAGGTCTACCTGCCGCAGCGCATGAGCGCCGAAGAGGTCGCTGTCGAGGTCAAGGCGATCGTCGCCGAGCTCGGCGCCAAGGGCCCGGGCGACATGGGCAAGGTGATGGGCGCGGTCAAGACCCGGCTGGCCGGCAAGGCCGACATGGGCCAGGTCAGCGCCGCCGTCAAGGCCGCGCTCTCGGGCGCCTGAGCGTGGTGAAGGCAAGCCCGGTCCTCAAGGCCTGCGCCTGCCTGGTCGATGGCCGGGGCCGGCTGCTGGTGTTCCATCATCCCGAGGACCGGGGCATGCAGCTGCCCAAGGGCACGGTCGAGGCCGGGGAAGCGCCTGAGGACGCGGTGCGGCGCGAGCTGCTCGAGGAATCCGGCATCGACTACCTCGGTGAACTGCTGCCGCTGGGCACCATCGACCGCTATTGCGAAGCCGGCATCGAAGGCAACAAGTACCGCCACCCGCAACTCTGGCACCTGTACCTGATGCGCACCGAAGCGCCGCTGCCTGAGACCTTCGAACACACCGCCTCGGGCAGCCCCGAGGAAGGCGGCCTGGTCTTCAGCTTCAGCTGGCTGGCGCCCGACGCGCCCCTGGACAATTTCGCCGCCCCCTACGTCCGGGTGATCGAAAAAGTCCGCGCCGCCCTGATCCTCTAATCACCAGTTGGCTTCGCGCTCGGGCGTGGCGCTGATGTGGTGGATCGACAAATCGGCCCCGTCGTATTCCTCTTCCTGCGACAGGCGCAGCCCGAGCGTGGCCTGCAGCACGCCGTACACCGCGCCGCCCGCCACCAGCGCCCACGCCACGCCGATGAGCTGGGCCCACAGGTTCACGCCGCCGATGCCGCCCAGGGCCCGGCTGCCGAAGATGCCCGCCGCGATGCCACCCC
>NZ_JBFUIU010000081.1:0-18991 GCF_056401695.1 Variovorax sp. P4_D9 | reverse complement strand
GTCGCCAACTGGCGCGTGAAGATCGCGATGTCCTTGGGCTTGATCGCCTTGCCCGAGCGCATCCGGCGCTTCTTGATCTTGGTCGTGAGAATGCCCTGGCGCCGGAGCGCGGCCTGCACCTGGTTCTCGCCGGCGGCGCGGACTTCGCCGCGCACGGTCTTGCCGTTGCGGTCCTTGCCTTCCCATTCGAAGACGAATTCCTTGACCGTTCGGGACGATGCTGTTGCCGTTGCCATGGGATCTCCGCTTCTCCGTGTGCTGCTGATGCGTGCCTGCTGACGCGTGTTATTCGTTGGTGACTGCCAGCACTTCTTCGAGCGAGGTCAGGCCCTGCATGACCTTCTTCAGGCCCGACTGGCGCAGCGACCTGACCCCCTCGGACTCGGCCTGCTTGGCGATGTCGAGCGCGCTGCCGTCGCGCAGGATGATCTGCTGGATCTCCTCGGTGATCGGCATCACCTGGTAGATGCCGACGCGTCCCTTGTAGCCGCTGTTGCAGGCCGAGCAGCCGACCGGGTGATAGGGCTTCCAGGAGCCGTCCAGGTCGCGGTCCTTGAAGCCGGCGTCGAGCAGGGCCTGGCGCGGCAGCTCGGCCGGCGCGCGGCACACGATGCACAGGCGCCGCGCCAGCCGCTGGGCCGTGATCAGGATCACGCTGGAGGCGATGTTGAAGGGCGCAATGCCCATGTTGCGCATCCGCGTGAGCGTGGTCGGCGCGTCGTTGGTGTGCAGCGTCGAGAGCACCAGGTGGCCGGTTTGCGCCGCCTTGATCGAGATGTCGGCGGTTTCGAGGTCGCGGATTTCGCCGACCATGATGATGTCGGGATCCTGCCGCAGGAAGGCCCTCAGCGCGGTCGCGAAGGTCAGGCCAGCCTTCTCGTTGACATTCACCTGGTTGACGCCGGGCAGGTTGATTTCGGACGGGTCTTCGGCGGTCGCGATGTTCACGCCCGCCTTGTTGAGAAGGTTCAGGCAGGTGTAGAGCGACACCGTCTTGCCGGAGCCGGTGGGACCGGTGACCAGCACCATGCCATAGGGGCGGCTGATAGCCGCGAGCAGGCGCTCCTTCTCGTCGGCGTCATAGCCAAGGGCATCGATGCCCARCCGGGCGCTGCTCGGGTCCAGGATCCGGATCACGATCTTCTCGCCAAACAGTGTCGGCAGGGTGCTGACCCGGAAGTCGATCACGCGCTCGGGGCCGATCTTGAGCTTCATCCGGCCGTCCTGCGGGATGCGCTTCTCGGAGATGTCGAGCCGGGAGATGACCTTGATGCGCGACGCCAGCTTGTCCTTGATGACCGTCGGCGGGCTGGCGATCTCGCGCAGTTCGCCGTCGATCCGGAAACGGACCCGGTAATTGTGCTCGTAGGGCTCGAAGTGGATGTCCGAGGCCCGCATGCTGAAGGCGTCCAGCAGCATCTTGTGCAGGAAGCGAACGACCGGCGCGTCCTCGACTTCGGCCACCGCCGGGTCGTTGCTTTCGCTCGGCGCATCGGCCGACACCTCGTCGAACTCGAACTCGGCCCCGATGATGCTGTCGATTGTCTCGGCGGCGGTCACCGCGGCCGCCTCGATCATCCGGGAGAGCTTGTCGTACTCAGCGATGACCCAGTCCACGCCCATCTGCGAGGCGAACTTGATCTTTTCCGCTGCCTGCTGGTCCGAGGGATCGGCTGTGGCGACAATGAGACGATTGTTGCGTTTGCTGAGCACCACGACCCGGTAGGCCTGGCACAGCTTGGGGTCCAGCAGGTCCTTGGGCAGGCGCTGCGGGTCGATGGCGTCGAGGTCGAGCAGTGGGGCCCCGAAGGCGCTCGACAGCGTGTGGGCCAGGTCGGCGGCCGAGACGGCGCCGGTGCCGGTCAGTTCGGCGATGAAGCTGGTTCTGGCGCTGAGGGACTTCTGATAGATGTCTTCCGCGGTCTTGGCGGGGAGCTTTCCGGCCGAAACAAGTGCGCGCGCCAGGCCCGGAAGGGCAATCGGCGAGCTGTCTTTGACAAGGGGTTCGGCTGCGGCCATTCAACGAATGTAAGAAACGTGAAAATTTGCTTCACGATCATCGCTGATCGCCCAAGCGCTGTAAACCGCTGCGCGGCAAAGTTCCGCGAAGCATTTGGCAATTACAGCCCTGAAAGGCTGGTCGGGGTGAGAGGATTCGAACCTCCGGCCTCTACGTCCCGAACGTAGCGCTCTACCAGGCTAAGCTACACCCCGATGGTGCTGGTTGCAAGCAATGTGAAGCGTCTGTGCTGTCCACTCGCGTGGGCAGGTTGTCAGGCGCGTCGCTCAAGCAACTGAGCCGCTAATTGTAGCAAAGCCGCGGAGTGCGAATTTGCAGAAAAACCACGAAGTGCGTCGATCGCGCGCTGCGCCTCGGCCGCCGCGGCGGCGCGGGTGGCTTCGAGGGCGCCGGTTTCGCGCACGATGGCGACGATCTGCGGCAGTTGCGCGGTATCACCGGCCTCGATGGCGCTGCGGATCAGCGCGCTCTGTTCGGGCGTGCCGCGCTGCATGGCCAGGATCAGCGGCAAGGTGGTCTTGCCCTCGCGCAGGTCGTCGCCCACGTTCTTGCCGGTCTCGTTGGCATCGCCGGCATAGTCCAGCACGTCGTCGATGACCTGGAAGGCCGTGCCCAGCGCCTGCCCGTATGCGGCGCAGGCTTCTTCCACGTCGGGCGTCACGCCGGCCAGCACGGCGGCCAGCCGCGTACTGGCCTCGAACAGCTTGGCGGTCTTCGAGCGGATCACCCGCAGGTAAGCCTCCTCGTCGAGCGTGGCATCGTGCATGTTCATCAGTTGCAGCACCTCGCCTTCGGCGATCACGTTGGTCGCCTCCGCGAGGATCTGCATCACGCGCACGTCGTTGGCGTCCAGCATCATCTGGAAGGCGCGCGAGTAGAGGAAGTCGCCGACCAGCACGCTGGCGGGATTGCCGAAGGATTCGTTGGCGGTCGGGCGGCCGCGGCGCAGCGTGGATTCGTCGACCACGTCGTCATGCAGCAGGGTGGCCGTATGGATGAATTCCACCACGGCGGCCAGGTTGAACCGCTGCTCGCCGCGATAGCCGAGGGCGCCGGCCATCAGCAGCAGCAAGGCCGGGCGCAGTCGCTTGCCTCCCGCTGAGATGATGTATTTCGAGACTTGGCTCACCAGCGGCACGCCGGTGTCGAGGCGACGGGCGATCACGAGATCGACGCCGGCCATGTCGTCGGCGATCAAGCTGAGAACGGCGGCGGCGGGAGAGGTGTCGGCGGCGTGAACTGACAAAGGGGAGGGCGCTTGCGCGCTGCAGAAGGTGCGACGATGGCGCTGGAGGCCACAATGGCCGGGAGCTTTCGATTATAGGGACGGCCAGACCCGCCCGCGGGCACGGCGGGGCGCCGCCAGTGGCGCAGAACACCCTAAGTGCTATAATCGTGGGCTCTACGGAATTCGCCGTGGGGCCATCCTAGCGGATGAACAAGATCAAGAGGTCAATATGTACGCGGTCATAAAAACCGGTGGCAAGCAGTATCGCGTTGCTTCCGGCGAAAAAATTAAAGTAGAACAGATTGCTGCGGACGTGGGCCAGGAAATCGTGATCGATCAAGTGCTCGCAGTCGGAACCGGCAGCGAAATCAAGGTCGGCACGCCCCTGGTGTCCGGCGCCACGGTGACGGTCACGGTCCTGTCGCACGGCAAGCACGACAAAGTTCGCATCTTCAAGATGCGCCGTCGCAAGCACTATCAGAAACGTCAAGGCCATCGCCAGCAGTTCACCGAACTGCAAATCGGCGCGATCGCCGGCTAAGGAGCACATTCCATGGCACAGAAAAAAGGCGGCGGCTCAACGCGAAACGGGCGCGATTCCAAGCCCAAGATGCTCGGCGTGAAGCGCTTCGGCGGAGAACTGATCAGCGCAGGCTCGATCATCGTGCGCCAGCGGGGTACCCAGTTCCATCCCGGCGTCAACGTCGGCATCGGCAAAGACCACACGCTGTTCGCCCTGGTCGAAGGCAAGGTGTCCTTCGGCACCAAGGGTGCACTCAACAAGCACACGGTCAACGTGACGCCGGCGTAAGCCCTGTCACTTCGATCTGCTCGGAGCCCCGCTTTGCCGGGGCTTTTTCATTTTGTAGACTGACTGGACATTCTCATGAAGTTCGTGGACGAAGCCTTCATCGACGTCGCCGCCGGCGACGGCGGCAACGGCTGCGTGTCGTTCCGCCATGAGAAGTACAAGGAGTTCGGCGGTCCGAACGGCGGTGACGGAGGTCGCGGCGGCCATGTGTTCGCGGTCGCCGACCCGAACCTCAACACGCTGGTCGACTTCCGCTATTCGCGCCGCCACGACGCCAAGCGCGGCCAGCACGGCATGGGCTCCGACATGTTCGGCGCCGCCGGCGACGACATCACACTGAAGATGCCGGTCGGGACCATCATTTCCGATGTCGAGACCGGCGAGGTGCTGTATGAACTGCTGACGCCCGGCGAGGTCATCACGATCGCCAAGGGCGGCGACGGCGGCTTCGGAAACATGCGCTTCAAGAGTGCGATCAACCGCGCGCCGCGGCAGAAGACGCCCGGCTGGCCGGGCGAGAAGAAAAACCTCAAGCTCGAGCTCAAGGTGCTGGCCGACGTCGGCCTGCTGGGCATGCCGAACGCCGGCAAGTCGACCCTGATCAGCGCCATCTCGAACGCTCGCCCGCGCATTGCCGACTATCCGTTCACGACGCTGCATCCGAATCTCGGCGTGGTGCGCGTGGGCCCGGAGCAGAGCTTCGTGGTCGCCGACCTGCCGGGCCTGATCGAGGGTGCCTCCGAAGGCGCCGGCCTCGGCCATCTGTTCCTGCGCCATCTGCAGCGCACCCGCCTGCTGCTGCACGTGATCGACCTGGCCCCCTTCGACGAGGGCGTGGACCCGGTCGCGCAGGCCAAGGCGATCGTCGGCGAGCTCAAGAAATACGACAAGGCGCTCTACGAGAAGCCGCGCTGGCTGGTGCTGAACAAGCTCGACATGGTGGCCGACGACGAGCGCGCGGCGAAGGTCAAGGACTTCGTCAAGCGGATGCGCTTCAAGGGCCCGGTGTTCGAGATCTCGGCCCTCACGCGCGAAGGCTGCGAGCCGCTGGTGCAGGCGATCTACCAGCACATCAAGGCGCAGCAGGTGGCCGAGCAGCCGCCGACCGAAGTCGATCCACGTTTTCCCGATCTCCAGCTATGAGTTCGATACAAGGCTCTACCGTGCTGCGCGACGCGCGCCGCATCGTCGTCAAGGTGGGGTCCAGCCTGGTCACCAACGAGGGGCGCGGGCTGGACGAAAAGGCCATCGGCGAATGGTGCCGGCAACTCGCGTTCCTGGTGCGCGACGGCCGGGAGGTCGTGATGGTGTCGAGCGGCGCGATCGCCGAAGGCATGAAGCGGCTCGGCTGGCGCGTGCGCCCGCATGAGATCCACGAACTTCAGGCCGCCGCCGCCGTCGGCCAGATGGGGCTGGCGCAGGTCTACGAGACCAAGCTGCGCGAGAACGGCATGGGCAGCGCCCAGGTGCTGCTGACCCACGCCGACTTGGCCGACCGCGAGCGCTATCTCAATGCGCGCTCGACCCTGATGACTCTGCTCGGGCTCGGCGTGGTGCCGGTCATCAACGAGAACGACACGGTGGTCACCGACGAGATCAAGTTCGGCGACAACGACACGCTGGGCGCGCTGGTCGCCAACCTGGTCGAGGCCGATGCGCTGGTCATCCTGACCGATCAGAAGGGCCTGTACACGGCCGATCCGCGCAAGGATCCCGAGGCCCGCTTCGTCGACGAAGCGGCGGCCGGCGACCCCGAACTCGAGGCGATGGCCGGGGGAGCGGGCAGCAGCATCGGGCGTGGCGGCATGATCACGAAGATCCTGGCTGCCAAGCGGGCGGCCGGTTCCGGTGCCTCGACGGTGATCGCTTGGGGTCGCGAGCCCGACGCCCTGCTGCGGCTGACGCGCGGCGAAGCCATCGGCACGCTGCTGGTGGCGCAGACCGCCAAGCACCAGGCGCGCAAGCGCTGGATGGCCGACCACCTGCAGCTGCGAGGTTCGGTCTCGGTGGATGACGGCGCGGCGGCCAAGCTGCGCGGCGAGGGCAAGAGCCTGCTGCCGATCGGCATGACCGGCGTCGAAGGCGAGTTCTCGCGCGGCGACGTGATTGCCATCCGCGACCAACAGGGCATCGAGCTCGGACGCGGCCTGGCCAACTATTCGAGCGCCGAGGCGCGGATGCTGTGCCGCAAGCCGTCGTCGGAGTTCGAGCGCCTGCTGGGCTACGTGGCGGAGCCCGAGATGGTCCACCGCGACAACATGGTGCTGCTGCAGGGCTGACGGCCCCGCGCAATGCTATTCCACTTCGCGCACCGGCGCCTTGAGGAAGCGGATCATTTCGCCAACCGAGGCGCGCGGCGCATCGCCACGGCACAAGGCCTGGGCCGCCAGGGCCTTGGTGTAGCTCGAGTTGCGGTCGCCGAGGCGTTTCCATTCGGGTGCCGGCGTCAGGTCCCAACTTCCGTTGTTGAAGCGCGCGTAGCTCTTGTACTCGGCCGTGGCGCAGCGCAGGCCCTCGTAGAAGGCATTGAAGCCACCGCCCTCCTTGTGGGCCGCGACCACCACATAGCGAACCACGCCGTCCTTGGTGAGCGTGATCGTCGCCGGGTCGACGCCGAACTTGAGCGTCATGTAGCGCGGCATGTCGATGGCCACCAGCTTGTCGGCGTTGAAGGCCGGCGGCGGCGGCACCTCGCTTTCCTTCCAGTCGACGTCGCCGAACAGCTGCGCTTGAGCCAGGCCGGCGCCGCCCAGCACGCAGGCCAGTAGAAGGGTGCGGCTAGCGCGGAAGAGGGGACGGGTCGTTGGTCGAGGCAGGGTCGTTGGCAAGATGGGCATTCGGGTTGGGATCGAAGCTGGCGCCGGGCGGCAGCTCGAAAGTCGGTTCGTGGCCCGGGCCGGGCGGATGGCGCTCGAATTCGCGGGCCCGCACATTGCTGCGCAGGAAGCGGTTGCGGAAATCCTGCCTTGGCAGGTAGCGGGCGAGTTCGGTCAGCGCCATCTCATAGACGCCGCGCTTGAATTCGACCACGACGTCGAGCGGCACCCAGTAGTCATGCCAGCGCCAGGCGTCGAACTCCGGATGGTCGGTGGCGCGCAGGTTCAGGTCCCAGTCGTGACCGGTCAGCTGCAGCAAATACCAGATCTGCTTCTGGCCCTTGTAGTGGCCCCGTGCGTCACGGCGGATGAACCGATCCGGCACCTCGTAGCGCAACCAGTCGCGGGTACGGGCAACGATCCGCACATGCTCCGGATGGAGACCCACTTCCTCGTGCAGTTCCCGGAACATGGCCTGCTCGGGACTTTCGCCGCGATCGATGCCGCCTTGCGGGAACTGCCAGGAATGGGTGCGAATGCGCTTGCCCCAGAAAACCTGGTTTCTCTGGTTGAGCAGGATGATGCCGACGTTGGGCCTGAAGCCGTCCCGGTCGAGCATAATCAAACCCCAATTTTTTTGAACTGAGTCGATTATGCATGTCGGGTTGCGCACGGCAAGCGACCGGTTCCAGGACCGTTCAGGACCTGCCCTCCCGACCACCCGTTCCAGCCCCCTTCGAGACCGATGAAAGCTTCCCGATTCTTTATCTCCACCCTCAAGGAAGCGCCCGCCGATGCCGAGGTCGCCAGCCACCGCCTGATGATGCGGGCCGGCATGATCAAGAAGCTGGGCACCGGCATCTACACCTACATGCCCATGGGCTTGCGCGTGATCCGCAAGGTCGAGGCCATCGTGCGCGAGGAAATGAACCGGGCCGGCGCGGTCGAGTTGGCGATGCCCGTGGTGCAGCCGGCCGAGATCTGGCAGGAGGCCGGTCGCTTCCAGGGCTACGGCCCCGAACTGATGCGCATCAAGKACCGGCATGACCGCGATTTCGTCATCCAGCCGACCAGCGAAGAGGTCGTGACCGACATCGCCCGCCAGGAAATCCGCAGCTACAAGCAGCTGCCGAAGAACTTCTACCAGATCCAGACCAAGTTCCGGGACGAGCGCCGGCCGCGCTTCGGCCTGATGCGCGGGCGCGAATTCATCATGAAGGACGCCTACAGCTTCGACCGCGACCTCGACGGTGCCAAGGCCAGCTACAAGATCATGTCCGATGCCTACCGCCGGGCCTTCGACCGCTTCGGGCTGCGCTACCGCGCCGTGGCGGCCGACAGCGGCGCCATCGGCGGCGATGTCAGCCAGGAGTTCCAGGTCATCGCGGCTACTGGCGAGGACGCGATCGTCTACTGCCCCGATAGCGACTACGCCGCAAACATGGAAAAGGCCGAGGCGCTGGCACCGGCCGGTCCGCGCGGCGCGGCCACCGCTGCGCTCGCGAAGACGCCAACGCCGGGCAAGAGCACCTGCGAGGACGTCGCCGCACTGCTCGGCGTGCCGCTGGCCACCACGGTGAAATCGCTGGTGCTGGCCACCGATGAACTGGACCCGGCCGGCAACATCAAGAAGGTGACGGTCTGGCTGCTGCTGCTGCGCGGCGACCACGACATGAACGAGATCAAGGTGAGCAAGGTGCCCGGCCTCGACCAGGGCTTCCGCTTCGCCACCGTGACCGAGATCGAGGATCATTTCGGCTGTCAGCCCGGCTACCTGGGCCCGCTGAACCCCAAGCAGCCCTTGAAGATCGTCGCCGACCGCGAAGTGGTGGTTATGGCCGACTGGATCTGCGGCGCCAACGAGGTCGACTTCCACCTGACCGGCGTCAACTGGGGCCGCGACCTGCCCGAGCCCGAAGCGGTGGCCGACCTCCGCAACGTGGTGGCGGGCGATCGCTCGCCCGACGGCAAGGGCCTGCTCGCGATCGAGCGCGGCATCGAAGTCGGCCATGTGTTCGTGCTCGGCACCAAGTACAGCAAGCCGATGAACGCAACCTTTCTGGACGAAGCCGGCAAGCCCCAGTTCCTCGAGATGGGCTGCTACGGCATTGGCATCACGCGGCTGCCGGCGGCCGCGATCGAGCAGAACAACGACGAGCGCGGGATCATCTGGCCCGATGCGATCGCGCCGTTCACGGTGGTGGTCTGCCCGATCGGCATGGACCGCAGCGCCGAGGTCAAGACCGCGGCCGAGGCGCTCTACGAGCAGCTGCTGGCCGCCGGTGTCGACGTGCTGCTCGACGACCGCGGCGAACGCCCGGGCGCGATGTTCGCCGACTGGGAGCTGATCGGCGTGCCGCATCGCGTCGTCATTTCCGACCGTGGCCTGAAGGAAGGCCAGCTCGAGTACCAGCATCGCCGCGACACCGCGGCCACCAAGGTGCCGGCCGCCGGCATCGCCAACTTCATCACGGGACGCCTCGCGGCGGCCTGAGCCTGCAGCCTTGAAAGCCTCGGGCCTTTCCAGGCGACAGTGCCTCGGCGGCGCGGCAGCCGGCGCGCTCTCGCTGGCCCTGCCGCAGAGCGCCGTCGCCGGGGCCCAGATCGAGGAGCCGCTGATCGACTCGGTGCGCACCGCGCTGAGCTCGGTGATCCAGAACAAGGCCCCGCCGATACCGGAATTCGGCGACACCGAGGCCCGCATGGCCTATCTGCGCTGGCTCGGCGCCATGAGCGAGCGGCTCAAGAAGAAGCTCGCCGACTGGCCGACGCGCAAGGATTTCCTGCAGGCCGTCTGGTACGAGGCGCGCCGCGCCGGGCTCGACGTCAGCCTGGTGCTGGGGCTGATCCAGGTCGAAAGCAACTTCCGCAAGTTCGCGGTGTCGAGTGCGGGCGCCCGCGGCTACATGCAGGTGATGCCCTTCTGGACCCGGGTGATCGGCGACAGCGACCCGTCCAAGCTGTTCCACATGCAGACCAACCTGCGCTTCGGCTGCGTGATCCTGCGCCACTACCTGGACCGGGAGCAGGGCGACCTGTTCATGACGCTGGGGCGCTACAACGGCAGCCGTGGCCGCTCGCCGTATCCGGACGCGGTGTTCGCGAACCAGCGGATCTGGGTCTTCAAGGACCGGCCACTGGATTGAGCGTCACGCCTTCGAGGCCGCGGTCCCGCGGGTGACCATCACCTGGTCGATGCGGAAGCTGTCGACGTCCATCACCTCGAAGGTGTAGCCGGCCCAACTGACGCTGTCGGTGCGCTTGGGCACCCGGCGCAGCATCAYCATCAGGAAGCCGGCCAAGGTCTCGTATTCGTCGTCGTGCGGCAGCCTCTCGATGTCGAGCGCGCGCTGCACGTCCTGGATCGGGGTCACGCCGTCGATCAGCCAGGAATTCTCGTCGCGCTTGACGATCTGCTGCTCCTCGTCCTGCAGGCCGACCAGGTCGCCCATCACCGTGCTCATGACATCGTTGAGCGTGATGACGCCAACCACCAGGCTGTACTCGTTGACGATGATCGCGAAGTCCTCATGGGCCTGCTGGAACAGCTCGAGCACCTCGGTCAGGGACAGGCGGTCGGGGATCACCAGAGCCTTGTGCAGCGGCAGGCCGTGGTCGAAGGACAGCGGCTGGCCGCTCAGCACGCGCTGGAACATCTCCTTGGCGTCGACATAGCCCAGCACGTGGTCGATGTCGCCTCCGCACACCGGATAGGCCGAGAAGGGCTCGGCCACGATGCGCGCGCGCAGCACCGATTCGGGGTCGTCGCGCAGGAACCAGGCGATGCGGTCGCGCGAGGTCATCACGCTGCTGACCAAGCGGGTGTCGAGCTCGAACACATTGGCGATCACCTGCTGCTCGCGGACCGCGAGCACGCCGGCGCGGGCGCCCGCCTCGGTCATCGCGAGGATGTCGGCCGAGGTGATCTTCTCGTCGCGCTGCAACGGCATGCCGAGCAGCTTGAAGAGCAGGTCGGTGGACATCGTGAACAGCCACACCAGGGGCTTGAAAGTGGTGATCAGCACCTGCATCGGCCCGACCATGCGCACCGCGAGGAGTTCGGGGCTGCTCATGCCCAGGCGCTTGGGGAACAGGTCGGCGAACACCAGGAAGATCGAGATGATGGTGACGAAGGAGGCCAGGAAGGCCGCGGTCTTCGCCGCATCGGCGCTGAGCCAGAACTCGAACAGGCGCGCGAAGTACGGGCTCAGCGCGCCTTCGCCGACCACGCCGCCGAGGATCGCGACCGCGTTGAGGCCGATCTGCACCACGGTGAAATAGTGGCCCGGCTGCTCCTGGATGCGCATCACGCGTTCGGCACGCGCGTCGCCTTCGTCCGCCATCTGGCGAAGCCTCAGGCGGCGCGAGGCCGCCAGCGAGATCTCGGCGAGGGAGAAGAAGGCGCTGGTCCCGATCAGCGCGACGATGATCAGGAGGTTCTGTGTCAGGGTCATGGGTCGGCCGATGAAGACCGACATGGTGCCATGAGAAGYCGGCCGCCAGAGCCGCTACTGGACGAACCCGATCCGGCTGCGGGCGGCGCTGGCGCGCGGCAGGTCCTCGACCCGGACCTCCTCGCGGCCCGCCAGCCGGGCATTGCCGAAGCCGGTCATGAGGGCGCGCCGCATCTCGCGCGGTGCCAGCGTGGCCAACTGATCGAGCACGTCCGCGCCGGGTTCTTCGGCCAGCCGGCGACCCCAGTCGTGTTCGGACCGGATCGAGGCATAGAGCTGGCGCGCGATCTGGCGTGCCGCCGCGGGCGAGGGGGGCTCGATCTCGAACACGTTCATGCGGTTGAGGATCGGCTCCGGGATGCCGCGCGGGTCGTTGGCCGTCGTGATCCAGATCACCTGGCTGGCATCGATCGGCACTTCGGCGAACTCGTCGACGAAGGCGTGCGCGGTGTCGTGTTCGAGCAGGTTGTAGAGCGCGCCCAGCGGGTCGTACTGGCTGTCGCTGCCGGCCTTGTCGATCTCGTCGATCACCATCACCGGATTGGCGTACTGGCCCTCGACCAGCGCTTCGAACACCTTGCCGGGCTTCGAGCCCTTCCATTGCGAGGAGGCGCCCGAGAGCAGCCAGCCGGCGGTCATCGAGTTCATCGGCACCAGCGACATGCCGGTGCCGAGCAGTTCGGCCAGCTTCTTCGCGAAATGGGTCTTGCCGATGCCGGGGGCGCCGAGCAGCAGCATCGGCGTCATCTCGAGCCCGTCGCGGCTGTCCTGCGCCAGCGCCACATGGCGGCGCACGTCGTCGAGCACCTCGGTGAAGTTGGGCAGCTGGGCATAGAGCGCGGTCATCTCGGGCACGCCGCTGGGCTTGACCTGGAAGCGATCGGGGCCGCGTTCGAGCATGCGCTCGTAAGTGGTGCGCAAGTGCTCGTGCTCGCGTTCGGGGAGCTTGGCGAGCTTGCGCTCGACGTCGTGCGTCTGGAACACGCTGCGCAGGTTGGCGACCGGCAGCTGGAATGACGGCGACGCGGGGACGAGACTGCGGGATTCCATGGGCACCTCCGGTTTCGAACACTCTTTGGACAGCATAAGCCGTGCCCGGGTTCGCGGGATGCCTAGGTTTTCTCGCTTTGGCGGGTTTTGAGGATCTGTCGCGCGACGGTCACAGGCCGGGTCAGGCGGGGTTGCTGTTCAGCATCTGCTGCAGTTCGCCCGACTCGTACATCTCCATCAGGATGTCGGAGCCGCCCACGAACTCGCCCCTGACATAGAGCTGGGGAATGGTCGGCCAGTTGCTGTATTCCTTGATGCCCTGGCGCACTTCGGCGTCGTCCAGCACGTTGACGGTCTTGAGGGTGCGGGTGTCGACCCCGACAGCCTTGAGGATCTGGATCGCGCGACCCGAGAAGCCGCACATCGGGAAACTGGCATTGCCTTTCATGAAGAGCACGAGGTCGTTGCTCTTGACGAGTTCGTCGATGCGCTGCTGGGTGTCGGACATGGGTGACTCCTGAATATTGGACTGGCCGGATTATTTCACTCCCGGCCGGATTCCGCCCGAGCAGCGCGCGATGCCGGCGAGGTCGTCGCGGCTTTGGACGGCTTCGAAGCCGTGCTCGGCCAGCAACTGCCGCACCGCGCCGGCCTGGTCGTAGCCGTGCTCGAGCAGCAGCCAGCCGCCGTCTTTCAGGTGGTCCGGGGCGGCCCGGACGATGCGTCGGATGTCGTCCAGTCCGTCGGCACCCGACACCAGAGCCTGCCGGGGTTCGTGGCGCAACGCGGCCAGGTGCGGGTCGCCGGCCACGATGTAGGGCGGATTCGAGACGATCAGGTCCAGCCCGCGCTCGGCACCGTCCAGCCAGTCGGCCTGGACGAAGCGCACCGGCAGGCCGAGCCGTGCCGCGTTGGCGCGGGCCACCGCCAGCGCGTCGGCGCTGGCATCGACCGCCGCGACCCAGGCGTCGCGGCGGGCATGCTGAATCGCCAGGGCGATCGCGCCGCTGCCGGTGCCGAGATCGAGCACCGCCGGGGCGCTCCGTCCGTCCAGGCACTGCAGTGCCCATTCGACCAGCGTCTCGGTGTCGGGCCGCGGCACCAGCACGCGGGCGTCGACCTGCAGGCGCAGGCCGTGGAACTCCTTCTCGCCGACCAGATAGGCCACCGGTTCGCCGGACCGCCGGCGGCTGCACAGCTGCTCGAAGTCGGCCCAGATGCCGTCGGCCAGCGTGTCGGTGTCATGGGCCAGCAGCCAGGCGCGCTCGCTCGCGGCGCGGCCCAGCGCATGCAGCAGCAGCAGCTGGGCATCGAGCCGGTCGATGCCGAGAGCCGCCGCCGCGGCCAGCATCTGCGCCGCAGTCGAGGGCCGGTGCTTGGGCGATGCCGTCACGTCGGCAGGCTGGCTTCGAGCTCGGCCAGCTGCTCGGCCTCGCGCGCTGCCTGCAGGGCGGCCAGCACATCGCCGAGGTCGCCTTCCGTGATCGCGAGCAGCTTGTAGAGCGTCAGGTTGATGCGGTGGTCGGTGAGCCGGCCCTGCGGGAAGTTGTAGGTGCGGATGCGGTCCGAGCGGTCGCCGGTACCGATCAGGCCCTTGCGCATGGCGGCGTCCTTGGCCGCGCGCTCGCTGCGGTCCTTTTCCTGGATCCGCGCCGACAGCACCTGCAGCGCCTTGGCCTTGTTGCGGTGCTGGCTGCGGTCGTCCTGGCATTCGGCCACGATGCCGGTCGGGATATGCGTGATGCGCACTGCCGAGTCGGTCTTGTTGATGTGCTGACCGCCGGCGCCGCTGGCGCGGTAGGTGTCGATGCGCAGGTCGGCCGGGTTGATCTGCACCGCCTGCGCCTCGTCGGGCTCCGCCAGCACGGCGACCGTGCAGGCGCTGGTGTGGATGCGGCCCTGCGTCTCGGTGGCCGGCACCCGCTGCACGCGATGGCCGCCGGATTCGAAGCGCAGCTTGCCGAACACGCCGTCGCCGACGATCCGGATCACCACTTCCTTGTAGCCGCCGAGCTCGCTCGGGCTCTCGCTCACGATCTCGCAGCGCCAGCCGGCGCGCTCGGCATAGCGCGTGTACATGCGCAGCAGGTCGCCGGCGAACAGCGCCGATTCGTCGCCGCCGGTGCCGGCGCGGATTTCGAGGAAGGCGTTGCGGCTGTCGTCCGGGTCCTTGGGCAGCAGCAGGCGCTGCAGCTCGTCGTCCAGCTGCAGCAGCTCGGCTTCGGCGGCGGCGATTTCCTCCTGCGCCATCTCTGCCATGTCGGGGTCGTCGACCATCTCGCGGGCGCTGGCGACGTCGGCCTCGCGCTGCCGGTAGCGGCTGTAGCGGCCGGCGATCTGCGTCACCTCGGCATGCTCGCGCGAGATGGTGCGGTACTGCGCCATGTCGGACATGATGTCCTCGCGCGAGAGCAGGAAGTCGAGTTCGCCGAGGCGTTGCGCGTAGCGCTCGAGTTGGTGACGCAGGAAGGGTTTCACGGGATGGCGGGACGGGGCGGGTGAGAAGGGCGCAACCGGCGATGCGGCCGCGGGCGTGGCAGCGCGCGGCGCCGCCGGGTCGACCTGCGTCGCTAACGCTCTTTGCGCGGTTCGTTGCGCAGGAACAGGCGCGAGAGGGTCTGCGCCGTCTGCTCGCGCGCCGCGGCATCGCCGGCATGAAGTTCGGCCAGGGCGCCGTGCAGCAACTTCTGGGTCAGCCCGCGCGACAGCGCCTCGAGCACGGCATCGACGCTCTCGCCCTTGGCCAGCAGCTTGCGCGCGCGGGCCAGCTCGATGGCGCGCCATTCGTCGGTCTGGGCGTTGAGTTGCCGGATCAGCGGCACCGTGCCGCGCTGGTCCAGCCAGTGCATGAAGCTCTGGACGCCGGCATCGATGATGACTTCGGCTTGCGCCACGGCCGCCTGCCGGTTGGCGTGGCCCTGCTG
Organism: Variovorax sp. P4_D9; assembly: GCF_056401695.1. Classification (NCBI taxonomy): domain Bacteria; kingdom Pseudomonadati; phylum Pseudomonadota; class Betaproteobacteria; order Burkholderiales; family Comamonadaceae; genus Variovorax; species Variovorax sp. P4_D9. Next base: position 3,748 of record NZ_JBFUIU010000081.1, on the reverse strand, counting down.
CACGACCTGGGCGAGGTCGTCCACCGTGTAGAGGTAGATGTCCTCGAGCGCCTTGACCTCGGGCTCGATGTCGCGCGGCACCGCCAGGTCGACCATGAACATCGGGCGGTGCCGCCGCACCTTGAGCGCCCGCTCGACGGCGCCGAGCCCGATCAGCGGCAGCGTGCTGGCGGTGCAGCTGACGACGATGTCGAACTCCGCCAGCCGGGCCGGCAGGTCGGCCAGCCGCATGGCTTCACCGCCGAAGCGCGAGGCCAGCTTTTCGCCGCGCTCCAGCGTGCGGTTGGCGATCACGATGGACTTGGGCTGCCGGGCCGCGAAATGCGTCGCCGCGAGGTCGATCATCTCGCCGGCGCCGATGAACAGCACCCGGGTCTGCTGCAGGTCCTCGAACAGCTGGCCGGCCAATCGCACCGCCGCCGCCGCCATGCTGATCGAATGGGCGCCGATCTCGGTCGCGGTACGGACCTCCTTGGCGACCGCGAAAGAGCGCTGAAACAACTGATTGAGCGTGCTGCCAWGCGCGCCGGCGGTCTCGGCGGCGCGCACGGCGTCCTTCATCTGGCCGAGGATCTGGGCTTCGCCGAGCACCATCGAGTCGAGCCCGCTGGCGACGCGGAAGGCGTGGCGCGCGGCGTGGTGGTCGTACAGCGTGTAGGCRTGCGAGCGCAGCAGGGCCGGCGAGACGCCGCCGCTGCGGGCCAGCCAGTCGACCGTGTGCTCGAGCGCCATCTGGTCGGCGGCGCAATAGATCTCGGTGCGGTTGCAGGTCGAGATGATCGCGGCCTCGACGCCGGGATGCCGGTTCGAGCCGAAAGACGTGCGCAGGCTGTGCAGCGTCGGGGCTATCTGGTCGATGGCGAACGCAAAACGACCGCGCAGGTCGAGCGGCGCGGTCGTGTGGTTCAAGCCGAGGGCCCAGACTGACATAGCTCTTGATTATAAAATAAGCAAGGCCCGGACCACCCGCGGCCGCGAAAAAGGCCGCGATCGGGACGGCGAACACTCTGCCATGTCAGCGCTGGACCTTTTCAATCACCTGCTGAACTTCGTCGCTCCGGCCTTCGCGGTCGGTTTCCTGACCGCGCTGCTGGGCCGGGTCGCAATGCGAAGGTCTGCCAAAGCCCCGGTCTGGTGGCTTCAGGGTGCTATCAATTTCATAGTGGGCGTGGCGATTTTGGTGGCCGGACTCATGGTCTTCGGCCGCGACGGCAAGACGCTCACCTATGCCGCCCTGGTGCTGTCCTGCGCCACCAGCCAGTGGCTGGTGAGCGGTGGCTGGCGGCGCGCCTAGCTGGTGAGCCCCGGCAAGACCGGCGGCGGTGGTGCAACGACGGCTGCCGGCGCGCCGGGGGCGCCTGGATACGGCGGTGCTCCCGGATAGGCGGCCAACGGCAGGTCTGCCGTACGCAGCCCCTCGAGCATCGCGAATAGGACGTCGCTGCGCACTCCGCCGGCCAGCCGGGGGCTTTGCACGTAGGCCACCGCCTGGAAGATCAGGAAACCGACCTCGACGCCTTCGAGCGTGACCGCGGGGGCAGGGGTGGCGAGCACGCCCGGGTGGTTAGCGAAGGCGGCCAGCATCACCTCGCGGGCCCGGTTGGCGTGGGTCGTCAGCGGCATCGGCAGGCGGATCAGCACCCGACCCTCGGCATTGGAGAGCGTCATGTTGCGCACGGTCTTGGTGATGAACTCCGAGTTCGGCACGATCATCGTGGAGCGGTCGCCCAGTTGGATTTCGGTGGCGCGCACGTTGATGCGGCGCACGTCGCCCTCGGCATTGCCGAGCACCACCCAGTCGCCGACCTTGACCGGCCGTTCGGCCAGCAGGATCAGGCCCGAGATGAAGTTCTGCACGATCGCCTGCAGACCGAAGCCGATGCCGACCGACAGCGCGCTCGCCACCCAGGCGATGCGCTCGATGCCGATGCCGAGCGCCGACAGTCCGAAGGCCACCACCATGATCCCGCCGACGTAGCCGAGCAGGGTGGTGATCGAGCTCTGCATTCCGGGCTCGAGGCCGGTGTGCGGCAGGTAGCGCTGCTCCAGCCAGCGCTTGACCACCCGCAGGGCGATGAAGCCGATCACCAGCACCGTCACCGCGCTGATGATGGCACTGGGCACCAGCAGGATCTCGCCGATCTTGATGCCGCTGCCGAACTTGCCGCTGCGCTGGTAGACCTCGCCGGGGCTGGTGCCCAGCGGCGTCGCCAGCGCGATCACCATGTAGAAGAACAGGATCACGCGGCTCAGGCCGGAGAGCACCGCCGCCGCCTGGTCGAGGGTGCGCGGCTGCAGGCCGAAGCTCAGCTGCAGCTTCTGGCCGAAGTTGCTGCGCGACGACACCACCGCCGTGAACAGATCGTCGGCGAACTTGAACAGCACGTAGAAAGCGGCCGCCACGATGCCGGCCCAGGTGAGCTGGCTGGCCAGAAAGCTGGCCATCGCAACGTAGCCGATCGCCACCAGTACCCAGATCGCGATTAGCACCAGCGTGACCCCGGCCAGCAGCACACCGACCCACATCGGACGTTCGAGGCCGCCGGAGTCGGACTCGGCCACGGAGGACGCGCCGGGTGCCGGCGCCGGGCTCGGCTCGCTCGGCGCCGCCTCGGCGGCCGGCGCCTCGGCCACCGGCGCGCTGCGCAGGCGCAGCAGCATGGCGCCGATCATGGCCGTCAGGATCAGGGCGGTCATCACGTGGGTAGCGACCACCGCGGCGAAGCTCGCCTCGACCACGGCATTGACCTGGGTCGGCGCCCACACGACCACGGACACCAGCGCCATGACCCATGGAAAGGGTGCGAGCCGCGCGGCCATCGGGTCCGAGATCGGCGGCAATCGCCACGAAGGCCGCCCGTTGGAGAGCAGCGCGCGGCCCAGTCCCACCACGAAGGCGATGAAGATGCTCGACTGCACCACGCTCTGACCGAGCTTGCGGGTCTGGGGCCCCCAGATGCCATGGCTGTCGAACACCGCGAACACGCCCTGCGCCGCCAGCCCCACCAGCAGCACGTTGGTGGTGACGATCGCGATCACGAGCAGCGAGCGCCGCAGCCGTCCGGGTGGCAGGAAGCGCGCGGCGAAGCGGGTCAGCGCTTGCTCGGCCAGCCAGTTGCCCAGCACGGCCACCAGCAGGGCGAGCGCCAGCGTGCCGAGCACGGCGGCCGCATGGGCCGGTTGGCGCGCGGTCTCGAAGCCGTCTTCCACTTCGGCACCGAGTTGCTCGAGCCGGGCCACGTCGCCGGACCAGGCGTCGTCGATGTCCTCCCAGAATTCCCGCCCGAGCGGCGAGGGCGCGCGCTCGGTCAGCTGGGCTTCGAACAGGGCGCGGCGCTTGGCCAGCAACTCGCTGGCGCGCTGCTGGGCATCCACCGACACCAGCCGTGCGAGCCGGATGTCGGCATCGAGCGAGTTGCGCTCCTTGGTCAGCGTGGCCCGGCGGCGGGTGATGTCGGGGTTCTCGCTCGCGCCGGCGGCTGGCGCGTTGCCGAGTTCACCGAGTCGGGCGTTGAGGTCGTTGAGATCGCCGGTGCGGGCGGCGATGAACTTGTCGGTCGAGGCACTGATCGCGTTGAGCTGCTCGACCACGCTGCGCACGCTGGCGGTGGTCTCGATCTGTGACGGCACGGCCTCGAGCTGGGTTCGCAGCGACGCCACCGTGGGCGTGGTCTCGGGCGCAGGGTCCTGCGCCCAGGCGCCTGCGGCGCACAGCGCGAGAGCCAGCAGGAGGGCCTTGAGATGGGGG
>NZ_JBFUIU010000080.1:0-19201 GCF_056401695.1 Variovorax sp. P4_D9 | reverse complement strand
GGGCCCCAAAGGCGGTATGAGGGGCGTGCCCTGAAGCGGCGCTCAGCGCCCTCGGCGAGTGCCTACGCCCTCGACTTGGCACCTCGGTGATGCTTTCGACCCAATTTGCTTCGCGAGCTTCCTGCGCGTTGCTCCGCACTGCCTTCAGCGGAAAATCGAAAGACTCTCAGCTTCTCAGCCGGCCACGAGTCCCGCGGCCTGCACGCCGGCGATGCAGATCGTCTCGTCCTCGTCGCCGGTGCCACCGCTCGCGCCGACGGCACCAAGTACCGTGCCCTGCGCATCCTTGATCAGCACCGCACCGGTCTGCGGCAAGAATCGTCCGCCCGCAGTGGCGGCCAGCGAGATGAAGAAGTTGGGATTGCCCTGCGCCCGTTCGCCCAGAACGCGGCTCGAGACGCCCATGCCCACGGCCCCCCAGGCCTTGCCCTGTGCCACCTCGAAGCGGAACATGCTGGCCCCGTCTTCGCGCGCAAAGGCCTTGAGGTGGCCGGCCTCGTCGAGCACGGCAATGCCCATGGGTTTGTAGCCGGCCTGCTTCGAGTGCGCGAGCGCGGCGGCGATGATCCTGTTGGCCTGTGCCAGGGTCAGTGGGGCCATGGCCGCGCTCCTTTGCCGCTCCGGCGTGCCCGGTAGAGGTGGCCGTCGGTGCTGCTGACGTAGAGTTCGTCGAGCGCCGCGCCGCCGAAGGAGCAGCGCACCGGCGCATCTCCAGGAAAGGCGTGGGTTGCCAGCAGCTGGCCCGAGGGCGCGAAGACGTAGATCAGCGGGCCCGGGCCGGCATCGCGGCCGCCGCCGCATGCGATGACGCAGCCTGCCTCGTCCAGGCACAGCCCCTCGATGCCGCGATGCGCACCGCGGTGGTCGCTACCGAAGGTGTGCAGAACGGTGAAGGCACCGACCGTGCCGTCCGGCCTGATCGGGTAAGCGCGCAGTTCGCGCACGGTGCTGCGGAGCGTGTCGCCTTCCGCCACGTACAGCATGGTCTCGTCGGCCGACAGCAGCACGGCGCGCGGCACGGTGGTGTCGAAGGTGACCCGGCGAATCTGCCAGGCGCGGCGCTCATCGCGCTCCAGCCGCAGCACCGACGCATGGTCAAGCGGCGGGAACACTTGCGGGCCAAATGCATGCACGCCGTGGTGCGGATCCGAGAACCAGACACGGTTGCGGCTGTCGACCACGACATCGCACGGGTGGTTGTGCACGGCGCCGGCCAAGCGCAGACCCGTGACGGCAGCGCTGCCATCTGGCAGGTACTGGATGACGCGCCGACCGCCTTCCTGTGCCGCATAGACCGAGCCATCGCCTGCAACGGCCAGGCCGTTGGCGCGGCCGCTGTATTTGCGCCAGTCGTCCACGGCGCCTGTCCCGGGGTCGAAGCGTTTGACGACCATGGCGTCCGGCAGGCTGAAGAGCACGGCGTGGCCATCCCACGCGACGCCGCCCATGTTGCCCTTGAATGGGCCTGCGACTGGTTCGAAATACCAGTTGCCGTTCGAGAGCGCGTTCACCACGGCGACACCCCCGGAATCTTCAGGCGGGTCCGCACCAACTGCTGAAAGGTCGTGACGTAGAGCGAACACATGTCCTCGTCTCCCCATGCCATGTTGGTGCAGTGGCCCGGAATCCGCAGCCGTCCCAGCAGGCGCCCGTCGGGGGCGATGACATGCACGCCGCCGGGCCCGGTGCAGTAGACGTTGCCTTCCACGTCCACCTTCATCCCGTCGGCCACGCCGGCTTCGGCGCCCGTGAGCTTGTGAAAGAGTCGGCCGGGGCCGACGCTTCCGTCGTGATGCACGTCAAACACGCGGATGATCCCGAGCTGCGTGTCGTTGACGTAGAGCTGTTTCTCATCCGGCGTGAAGGCCAGTCCGTTCGGATAGGCGCAGTCGGCGATCGCGAGCGCGACCGTGCGGCCGTCGGGCGACAGTCGGTAGACGCCCTGCACGTCGAGGTAGCGCTGCACGTCCTCGGCGACCATGCCGGGGATGACCAGGCCGCCGGCCGAATCGGTCCACCACGTCGAGCCGTCGGACTTCACGACGATGTCGTTCGGGCTGTTGAACTTCTTGCCGTCGTAGTGTTCGGCGATGCTCGTGATGACGCCGTCATGCTCGAAGCGCCAGATGCTGCGGCTGCACCAACCCGCAACAGTCAGGCGGCCTTCCAGATCGAAGGTGAGGCCGTTGGCGTGGCGCGACGGCCGCAGCACCACCTCGCGGCCCACACCCGGTGTCCAGCGCCAGATCGTGTTGCCGATGATGTCGACCCAGTACATCACGCCTTTGCGGCGGTCCCAGACAGGGCCCTCGCCGAAGCTCATGCCCTGGGCGATGCTGTCGAGCGGCGGGTGGCGATCGGCCACGCGGTCGAAGCCCTCGCTATGCAGATCAGTATCCATGTCGGCCCTCCGGGGTCCAGCCTTGCGGCGCGAAGGCGTCGATGTCGCTGATCACATCGATCACGACGGGTTTGTTCGTTGCCAAGGCGCGTGTGAGCGCGGCCTTCAGTTCATCGGGATGCTCGACGCGGATGCCTTCGCAGCCGAACGAGCGCGCCACCGCGGCGAAGTCGATCTTCTCGAACCGCCACAGGTCCTCGGTCCGCGCTTGCGCGGCCTCGCCCTCGGGATAGACCTTGTCCCACAGCGGTATCTCCTGGTTGAGGGCGCTGTTGTTGTTCACCACCACGACCAAGTTGATGCCGAAGCGCGCCGCCGTCTCCAGCTCGGCGATGTGGTAATAGAACGCTCCGTCGCCGGTGAAGCAGATGACCGCGCGATCGGGTTGGGCGCACTTGACGCCCATCGCGCCCGGAAAACCCCAGCCCATCGAGCCGGCCGCGCGGACGAAGCGCTGCGCAGGCTGAGTCAGCTCGACCATCGCGGCGCACCACATGCCCGAGTGTCCGGTGTCGCACACCACGATGCCGTCGGCGGGCAGGACGTCGGTGATGTCCTGACAGATGCGCTCCGGGCGGATCGGCACGGCATCGGAGTTCCGCAGCGGGTCCGCCGCCTTGCGCCAGTCGCCAACCAACTCGCCGACGCGCGCCACCCAGTTCTCGCGGCGCTCATGGACGGCCGGTGCGGCCCCCTCCATCACGTCGATCACGTCAATCAGTTGTGCGAGCGTCGCCTTCGCATCGCCGGCGAGAGACACCGCGTTGGGATAGTTGCGGCCCAGTTCCTGCGGGTCGATGTCGAGCTGTAGCACGGTCGTTCCTTTGCGCGGCACCTTCCAGTCGACCGTCACCTGGCCGCCCGTTTGGCTGCCGATGAAGAACACCAGGTCGGCTTCGCACACCGCGCGGTTGGCGCATTCGCGCGAGTAAGAGCCGACGACGCCGACCGACAGCGGGTCGCGCTCGTCGATCGTTCCCTTGCCGTTGAGCGAGGTCGCTACCGGGATGCGCAGGCGCTTCGCCAGCGCGACGACCTCGGCTTGCGCGCCGGAGGAGGTCACGCCGCCACCGGCCACGATGATCGGCCGTTCGGCGTGCACCAGCATCGTCGCGGCATCGGCGATCGTCTGCGCATCGGCCGCCGGCCGGAAGGGCGGCACCTGTCCGAAGCGCGGCTCGGCCAGGGCGTCCAGCTCGGCCTTGGCATAGGACGAATTGCCGTGCGGCCCGCGAATCTGCAAGTGCACCGGGCCGGGCGCGCCGGTGGTCGAGGCCCGGAAGGCCTGGCGCAGCAGGTCGGGCAGGCGGCTCACCTCGTCGACACGCACGTTGAACTTGGTCACAGCGTCGAACTGCGAAAGATCCTGCACTTCCTGGTAGGCGTTGCGGTACTGCGCGTGCACCGGTGGCCCGCCGCTGATGGCGACCACCGGCGCGCCGGCCATGAAGGCGTCGCGCAGCCCGGCCGCGAGGTTCGAGCCGCCGATCTGCTGTGCCATGCAGATGCCGGGCCTGCCGCTCGCGCGGGCATAGCCGTCGGCCATGTAGGCGGCGGATTTCTCGCCGTGGGTCATGATGCGGCGGATCGGCATGTGCTCCATCTCGGCGATGCCGCCCAGCATGATCGCGGGGATGTAGAAGACGTGCGTGACGCCGTAGGCCGCCAGCATTTCGGCGAAAAGGCGCGAGCCTGTCATTTCGGGCATGAGATCTTCCAGTCCTCTTGCAGTGGTGTGGCCGCGGATCGTAGGAGCCGGTCTCGATTCCGAAAAGGATTATTTCTTTATCAGTCGAGACCGAAAAGTTATAGTCGCGTCCCATGACCTTGCAGCAACTTCGCTACCTCTGCGGCGTCGTCGACGCCGAACTCAGCGTGTCGCGGGCGGCGCGCGCGCTGCACACTTCGCAACCCGGCATCAGCAAGCAGATCCAGATGCTGGAGCGCGAGCTCGGCGTCGATGTGCTGATCCGCCAGGGCAACCGCATCACGGGCTTGACCGAGGCCGGCGCGGACGTGCTGGAGGTCGCGCGGCGCATGCTGCTCGACGCCGAGCACCTCAAGCGCATCGGCGAGGAACACACGCACCGCACCGAAGGCCGCCTGGTCGTCGCGACGACGCACATCCAGGCTCGCTACATGCTGCGCGATGTCATCCGGGGCTTCACCGTGCGGTACCCCGAAGTGCGGCTCGCGCTGCGCCAGGGCAGCCCGGCGCAGATCGCGCAATGGGTCGTCTCCGGCGAGGCCGACATCGGCATCGCCGGCCGGCCGCCCGAGAGTCCGCCGGAGCTGGTGTTCCTGCCGGGCGAGCCGGTCGAGCGCTGCGTGATTGCGCCGCGCGCACATCCGCTGCTGCAGTCGCGCAAGAAGCTCACGCTGGCGGCCATCGCGGCCTATCCCATCATCACGCTCGACGCGAGCTTCGCGGGGGGCTGGGCGGTGCGCGACGCGTTCCAGGCCGCCGACATCGTGCCCAACATCGTCCTGAGCGCGATTGACGTCGACGTGATCAAGACCTACGCCGAACTCGGACTCGGCGTAGCCATCGTGCCCTCGGTGGCGTACGAGCCGGCTCGCGACAAGACGCTCGCGATGCGCCCCGCCGGCAGCCTTTTCGCGCCCACCGTCACGCAGATCGAACTGCGCCGCGGCAACTACCTGCGCAGCTACATGGTTGACTTCATCGGCATGGTGCAGCCGCGCTGGGACCGTGCCGCGATCGAGAAAGCCTTGCGCGCCGGCACGCAGGAGCTATAACGCCAAGGAATGGCGCTATAGATAAATAGTTCTTTCAAGAATAAGCCGCGGCCCCTAGCATCCGTTGCGACGGTGCTCGTGCACGGTGAAGATTCCTGGAGACAACGCGATGCTGCTGCCCACTCGACTGGGTTCCCCGCCCGTGGCGAAATGCCGCCTTCCGCGCGGCTGGCAGGCCGGGCTGGCGCTGCTGCTGTTCTGCGGTGCCGCGGCGCCGCAGGACTATCCGAGCCGGCCGACGCGCATCATCGTCGGTCCCGGTCCCGACGCATTGGCCCGCMTCGTGGCGCAGAAGCTGGGCGAGAACTGGGGCCAGCCGGTCATCGTCGACCAGCGGCCCGCCGCCGGTGGCATCGTCGCGGCCGACGCGGTCGCCAAGTCGGCGGCCGACGGCTACACGCTGCTGCTCTCGACGGGCTCCTACACCATCAACAGCGTGCTCCAGCCCAAGGCACCCTACGACTTCCAGCGCGATCTAGCGCCGGTCAGCTTGATGGCGACGCTGCCGTTCATTTTGGTCGTCAATCCGTCGCTTCCGATCCATTCGGTGGGGGAACTCGTCGCGCTCGCGAAGACGAAGCCGGGCAAATTGGACTATGCATCGTCGGGCAACGGAACGCCGGCGCACTTGGCCGGCGAGATGCTCAAGCAGATGGCTCAAATCGACATGGTGCACGTCGCCTACAAGGGTGCGGCACCGGGCGTGACAGACGTCATGGGAGGGCAGGTCGGATTGATGTTCGTGCCGGCGCCGTCGGCGCTTCCCCTGGTCAAGAGCGGCAAGCTGCGCGCGATCGCGGTCAGCGGCCCCAAGCGCTATGCCGCGCTGCCCGATGTGCCGACCGTGGCCGAGCAGGGCTATCCGGATTTTTCCGTGGTCGGATGGAACGGCGTGCACGTCGCCGCGAAGACGCCGCCCGCGATCGTCGCGAGGCTCTCGGCAGACATCGCGCGGATCATGCACATGCCCGATGTCGCGGCGAACGCCGAGGCCGCGGGCTTCGAGCCGGCTGGTTCGAGCCGCGAGGAGTTCGAGGCTTTCGTGAAAGCCGACATCGCCCGCTCAGCCAAGGTCATCAAGGCCGGCAACATCCAGTCCGATTGAGCGCTCGCCATGCCCGTACCGATGAAGCCTGTCCGCCGCGTCGTTACCGGCCAGGACGCGGAGGGACGCTCGATCGTCCTCTACGACAGCGCCGCGCCCAATGTGAATGTCGGAGGCGTGGCCGCCAGCGCGGGCATGACCGATGTCTGGGTCTTCGCTCGTTGTCCCGCGCCGGTAACGGGCACACGCGACGACGGCGCCGGGCCCTTCCGCTTCGATCCGCCGCCGGCGGGCGGCCACCTTCGCATCGTGCACTCGGCCGGCAAGCCGGCGAACTACGACGCGGCATCGGACTCGAGCGCCGTCGCGTCGCACGCACCGCGGCTGCGTCCCAACGGCCATACCTGGGACCGCGGCRGCCAGAATGCCTTCAGCTCGCCGGTGCACCGCTCGCAGACGGTGGACTACGGCGTGCTCATGGAAGGGCTGCGCACCTTGCGCTTGGACGACGGCGACCGCGTCATGCTTCCCGGCGATACGGTCGTGCAATTGGGCAACTGGCACGGCTGGACCAACCCCGATGCGCCGAGCCTGATGGCGTTCGTGATGATGGGCGGTGCGACCGAGAAGAAAGAACCGGACGATGAAAACGATCGCTGACCGCGAAGTGCGCCGCATCGTCACCGCCGACGGCGACGACGGCCGGTCTCGAGCGCTCGCCGACGGCCCTGTCGACGATGTGTTGCGCGACCCCGCGCGTCCCGGCTTTCGGAGTGCGCGCGTCTGGGCGACCGACCGCACGCCTGCAGCACATCTGACGGCGCGGCAGGTGGCGCAGCTGCCCGGATTGATCGAGCCGCCACCGGGCGGATCGCTCTTCCGCATCGTCACCGTGCCGCCCGATGCCATTTGGCAGGGCCAGGTGTCGCCTGCCGCGGCGCGCGCCTTCTTTGCGAGCGCCGGGTCGCCGTATGCGTGGTGTGGCGACGATGCGCGCCACCTCTACATGCAGCAGGGGCGCACGCTGGACCTATGCGTGGTGCTCGAGGGCGTGATCACACTCGTGCTCGACACGGCCGAACTCGCTTTGCGCGCCGGCGACACCGTGGTCCAGCGCGCTACGCGTCATGCCTGGAGCAACCGCTCGCCGCGGGCGGCCGTAATCGCCGTCTCATCGCACGACGCCGAGGCGCCCGGGCCCGGCCCATAGCATGGACCTGTGCTTCTTATGCTTAGTTCGTGAGTGCGACGGAACAGCCGAAGCCATGGACGCCGCGGGAACAGCACTGTTCTGCAAGCCCTAGGAGCGGCGCGTATTCTGTTGTCCCGGGCGACGCGACCCCATGATCGTTGGCACCGGGTCGTATCGAACTTCCACCCATGGAATGCGCGGAAACGCACAGACGCTGATCAAGATCATCGGCAGCAGCATCGAAAGACGCACGAACCGCGGGAAGGCCTGCCGGGAGCTCTAGGCGATCGGCATCGCGCGCGTCGAGAGACTTCGCGAATGTCTGCGCAGCGCCGAGAAGCGGCGCCTCAGGGAACCGCAGGCGCTGATTTGCTAAGGGCAGACGCTCCGGCCTCGATGAAGAGCCGCTTGATCATCGGGTAGCGCGCCCGCACGCGCGCCTCGATGGCGGCGATTGCGGCGGCCGCGTTCTCGGTCGAGGTGCCGTCGGCAAAGTCCCAGATCGATGACTGCCAAGACATCGCTTGGACCCATGTACATCGAGAGGATGCGCCCAACCGTATAGACGCCGGGCTGCTCGCGCGCGATGGCGCGGACCAGTAGCACCGCGTCCCCCGCCAACAGCAGCCCGATCACGAGCGACGCGACCCCGTCGAGTTCCGGTTTCTCCAGTCGATGACCCATATCAGATAGATGTCAGCCGCCGCGATCGCAAGACCCAGCAGGGCGCCCGCGTCTGCCGCCAGCACCGTGTATGTGGTCGGATCCTTGCTCGCATGATGTGCGCGCCAGAAGGGCCGGGCCCCGACCTCTTTCCTGAACTGACGCAGCGCGATCCCGAAACTCGTCCCTTCGAACAGGGCGGTGGCCGCCAGGACGACGTAGTTCCAGGTGGGGGTCTCGGATCGGCTCCGGCTGCTGAATGTGCTGGAAGCCCTAATAGATGGAAACGCCGCCACCGAGTCCGAAGATGAGCACTGCGACGATCAGGCTCCAGAAGTACAGTTCCTTGCCGTGGCCGAACGGATGCTCGTCGGTCGCCGGGCGCTTGCTGAGCCGAAGCCCGACCAGCAGCAGGATTCCGTTGAAGGTGTCGACTGCGCTGTGAACGCCTTCGGGCAGCATGGCCGAGCTGCCCGTGATGCCGGCGACGATGAACTTGGTGATCGCGATCGCAATGTTCGCCGCGATGGCACCGTAAATGGCGAGCTTGGATTCGACCATGGCGAGTAACGGGAAGCTATCCCGAACCGCAAGCCCGCAATGTAGGCGCCCGCCTCGGTTTGTCAGGGCGGGGCGGGGCGCGACGCGGCCGCGGGAGGCGCTTCAGACAGTCCTCGCGCACGATCGGGACCATGGTCTCGTAGCGGCGTGAACACCAACTAGACGCCGGACTGCGGATGCGAAGTCGTCGAGCTGGAAGCCTGCCGGCTCGCCGTCCTGCGCCAGGAAGTAGGTAGGACACGAAACTTGTCCTACGCGCCGACTGGATGCGTGATTACCGGGGCGCGTTGAAGCCTTGCCTACTTTGGGCACCGGAGCGCCATCGCTCCGAACACTCAAGAGGCATACACATGGCAAATCAATCAGGTCAGAACAATCCCAACCAGACCGGCAATCAGCCGAGCAACCCAGGCCAGCAGCAGCAGGATCCCGGAAAGCAACAACCGGGACAAGGAAGCCCGAGTAACCCTGGGCAGCAACAGCAAGACCCGGGTAAGCAGCAGCCAGGTCAACAACCAGGTCAAGGCACGCAGCAGCAACCTGGCCAGAAGCGTTGAGGAAGCTTCCGCCCGGTTCGATGCCGGGCGGTTGACGGTTAGATCCCTGCGCAGCGGCGATTTGCTCCTGCTGTGTCGAAGGAAACCATTCGACCTGGCGTAGTCCAGCGCCTGTGAGCGGCTGTTCACGCCCAGACGCTTGTGCTTGTACGAGCGCGACATGTGCACCTTGACTGTGTCCTCGCTGATACCGAGGCGGTTGGCCATGTCGCCGTTGGTCGCGCCCTCGTTGATGGAGACCCCGAAGATGAGTACCCAGAATGCGTGTACCGGCGCGACGTTTGTCACGGCCGCGCCTTTTGAAGCCTGCTCGAAGGATGATGTCCATCTAGTTATGTGACGATGCGGTTCGTTATATATTGAATCATTTCCAGGACCAAGAAGGAGAACTTCAAGGTCGTGTCAATGACGAATCGACCGACCTCCTTTCGGTTTCACAGGGCGCGCCACGCGTCCAGGCAGTGCGCCGCCAGCGCGGTGACCCAGAAAGGTTCATCCGGATCGAAAGCAAGCCCGAACATCGGCGTGACGAGAAAGCCCGCCCTCTCGAACGCCGACGGATCTGTCGCTCGAACAAAGGAAGCCAGTGCGGCAAATGGCACCGACAAATTGCCGATGTTCACGACCGGCGCCCGCAGGGTGATCTCTTCCAGCCTGCCGCAATCCTGAAAGCGGTAGACCACCGAGTCATAGTCGAGCTCATGCAGCCCGACGTCGTTCCGGCACGATCTCATGGGCTCGCCGCGCATCCTCAGGACCTCTTCCCTGGAGGCCGAGAACGGTGTGTCATCGACGCGGACGAACGGCTGCAGCTTCATGGGTTGAACAGTATGCACACCCTGCCCATCCGGGCAGTAGCGCCAGCCCTTGTGCCTTCACACAATGAAGCCATCTAAGTCCCATGGCCGAAACGATGTCCTCATCTCTCGAACAACTGTCCGCGGCAATGGCCGATGCGGTGGCTGCTGCGTCCGGCAGCGTGGTGGCGGTGCACACCGGGCGTTCGCGCGCGAGCGGCTTTGCGTGGCGCGAAGGGCTGGTCGTCACCTGCGAAGAGGCGCTGCCCGACGACGCGGACGTGACGGTCTGCCTGCCCGGCGGCGCGAGCGCGCGGGCAACGCTCGTCGGGCGCGACGCCGGCACCGACATCGCCCTGCTGCGCATCGATGGCGCTGCGCCCTCCCCAATCGCGTTCGACGCGGCGCCGGTGCGCGTCGCATCCATGGCACTCTCGGTGGGATCGCTCGCCGGCACGCCGGTCGCTGCGGCAGGCGTGGTTTCGCTGGCGGCGCCCGCATGGCGCAGCCTGCGCGGTGGCGACATCGACGCACGGATCGAGCTCGGGCTGACGATGCGCCGCATCGCCGAAGGCGGACTGGCGCTGGATGCGCAAGGCCGGGCCATCGGCATGAGCGTCTTCGGGCCGCGCCGCCGCGTGCTCGTCATTCCGGGCGCGACGATCGACCGCGTGGCCGCGCAGTTGGCCGCCCACGGCCGGGTGCCGCGAGGCTACTTGGGTCTGGGCCTCCAGCCGGTGAAGATCGAGCCCGAGGGCATTGGCGCCATGGTGATGAGCATCGACCGCGACGGACCGGCCGCGGCGGCGGGCCTGCGCCAGGGCGACGTGATCGTGGCCTGGAACGGCGAGCCGGTGCGCAGCGTGCAGATGCTGCTGCGCGCGCTGGGGCCCGCCAGCGTGGGCACCGTCGTGGCGCTGTCGCTGCGGCGCGCGGGCGAGCCCGGCGAGGCGCAGATCACCATTGGCGAAAGGCCGGCCGATTGAACAGCACGAGCGCCACGGAGCCGATCGTGATCGCGATCGATGTGGCCGATGCCGCGCTGTCGGAGCGCCTGCTCGCGTCGCTGGCGGACGTGCCGGGGCTGCGTGTCGCGCGGCGCGGCGAACCGGCCGATGCCAAAGTGGTGGCGGCCGATGCAACGACCGCGGCAGACACCGACGCGACGCTGACCCGGCGCGAACTCGAAGTGCTCGCCCTCATGGCCGAAGGAGCATCCAACAAGGCCATCGCCCGGCGGCTGGGCATTTCGGTGCACACGGCCAAGTTCCATGTCGGCTCGCTGCTCGACAAGCTGGATGCATCCGGCCGCACGGACGCGGTGGCGCAGGCGGTGCGGCAGGGTGTCATCCATCTTTGAGAAAACCATGTTCAACGACCACACCCCCTCTCCCTCCATCGACGGCAGCGCGCCCGAGCTGAACCAGGACGCGCTCATCGACGCCTACTCGCACGCGGTCGCGACGGTGGCCGACAACGTCGGCCCGGCCGTGGTGCGGGTGCAAAGCGGCACGGCCGGCCGCCGCGGCGGCCTGGGCTCGGGCGTGGTCATCGCCGGCGACGGGCTGGTGCTGACCAACAGCCACGTCGTCGGCGGCGCGCGGCGCGTGCGCATCGGGCTCGCGGAAGCCGGCGACAGGGAAGCCGAAGTGCTCGGCGACGATCCCGCCACCGATCTCGCGCTGCTGCGCGTGGAGCTTCCGCGCAGCGCGGCCACCGCGACGCTCGGGGATTCGAAAATGCTCAGGCGCGGCCATCTGGTCGTGGGCATCGGTAATCCGCTGGGCTTCGAATCGACCATCACCGCCGGCATCGTGTCGGCGCTGGGCCGCTCGCTGCGATCGCAGAGCGGGCACCTCATCGACGACGTGATCCAGACCGACGCGGCGCTCAATCCGGGCAACTCGGGCGGCGCGCTCGTGGCTGCGTCCGCGCAGGTGGTGGGCATCAACACGGCCATGATCGCGGGTGCGCAGGGGCTCGCGTTCGCGGTGTCGAGCAATACGGCGCGCTTCGTGATCGGCGAGTTCATCGCGCACGGCCGGGTGCGGCGCGCGCACCTCGGCATCGCGGCGCAGACGGTGCCGCTGCCCCGGCGCGTGGCGCTGGCCGTTCATTCGGGCGCCAACGCCGTGCGTGTCGGCGAAGTGCAGGCCGGCGGCGCAGCGGATCGGGCGGGCCTGCGCGTGGGCGACATCCTCATCGCGCTGGACGACGTGGTGGTGGCGGGAGCGGACGACCTACTGCGCCTGCTCGGCGCGGACCGCATCGGGCGGCCCGTGGAGGTGTCGCTTCTGCGCGAGGGCCGCCTCGTCACACGCATGGTGACGGCGCAGGAACGGCCGGTGCCGGCTTCCGCACGGCCCTAGGCGCTCGCCGCMTCGACGTCGCGATGGAACTTCGCCGAGCACCATTCGTTGGCGCCGAAGTGCAGGACCTTGTTCACGCCGCTGGCCAGCGTGGACTGGGCCGAGACGCCGAGCGCGAAGTCTTCGCCAAGCGCGCTCCAGAACGAATCGACATTCTTGCGCCCGTAATTGAGAGACTTCTCCGCCTTCGGCATCTCGGGGATCAGCGTGGCTCCCAGCACGCGCGACCGGCCGGGCGCCTCGGGCAGCACAGTGAGGACGTTGGCGTGGCCGCCCGGGTTTCGCGGCCGCGGCCAGGCGTGAGAACAAGCCGGCCACCGCCCTGCGCTTCAGCGAACTCGGTCAGCGTGGGTTGCTTCGGTGCCGACGTGATCCGATCCGGGTCCAGCAGGATCAGCCGGGGCGAGGACTTCTCCGAAGCCGACCAGCTGGAGGCTTACGAAGAACCCTACCCGCTCAGTGGCAGGGGAGGGCAGGGCAGGGGCGGCAGCGCCGCACCACCAGCAGCGCGGCAAAGCCGAGGTAGATGTCCATCGCCTGGCGTCTACAGCAGCTTTCTGCGCCACTCGGAGGCGGCGAATACCTGCACGAAAACCGAGATCACCCCGGCCTGGCGGCCGACGCGGATGGAAACGGGATGCCGCCGTGCCGAGCTCCATCATTTCGATGACGAACGGGCTTTGCGCCTTTGCCGCCTTGGTGCGAAGCGCGGCGCCACGGGACTTGTCGGCGCGGGGCGCGACGAGACTATGTGAACCGACCATGAGCCGGATCCTCAGGCGACGTCTCGCAACTCTCGTCGCAGGATTTTCCCTACGGTGGACTTGGGAAGGGAATCGACGATGCGCACGAGCTTGGGCACCTTGTACGCGGTAAGCGATGCGCGGCAGTGATCGATGACGTCCTGCTCGGTCAGGGCCGCGCCGGGCGCCTTCACGACGAAGAGGCGCAGGGCCTCCCCGGTCTTCTCGTCGGGCACGCCCACGCAGGCGCACTCGGCCACGCCGGGGCAGGCCGTCGCCACCGCTTCGATCTCGTTCGGGTAGACATTGAACCCCGAGACGATGATCATGTCCTTGATGCGGTCCACGATCTTGAGGTACCCCTGCTCGTCGAAGACGCCGACATCGCCAGTGCGAAAGTAGCCGTCTGGCGTGAAGGCGGATTCATTGGCCTCGGGTTTTTGCCAATAGCCGCTCATGACCTGGGGGCCGCTGGCGCAGATTTCGCCGGCCTGGCCCAGGGGCACCTCAAGGCCCTTTTCGTCAATCAGCTTGATATCCGTCGAGGGAAGGGGCAGCCCGGTCGTGCCGGAAAACGCTTCGACGAACGGCGGGTTGATGGACAGGATAGGGCTGGTTTCAGAGAGGCCGTAACCCTCCAGGATGAGGCGCCCCGTGACCTCCTTCCAGCGCGTGGAAGTCGCGCCGATCACCGCGGCCCCGCCGCCGATCGACAACCGCAGATTCGAGAAGTCCACCTCCTTGAGCCTGGGGTGGGCGGCAAGGCCCGCATAGAGGGTGTTGACACCGGAAAACATGCTCAGCCGGGACTGCTTGAAGGTGTCGATCAGGCCGTCCATGTCACGCGGATTGGCCACCAGCCAGTTCTCGGCGCCGACGGAGAAGTAGCTGATCAGGTTCACCATCAAAGCGAAGATGTGATAGAGCGGTAGCGCCGTCACCACCACCTCCTCACCGGGCCGGATGGTGTCCCGCATGAAGGCCTTGAACTGCTCGGTGTTGGCCACCAGGTTGCGATGCGACAGGCAGGCGCCCTTGGACACGCCGGTGGTGCCGCCCGTGTATTGCAGGAACAGCAGATCGTCGCCGGTCAGGGCGGGGACGCGATAGTCCGTGGGCTTGCCTTCGAGCAGGATGTCCGCAAGCGGCACGACGCCGCTCAGGCGCGCATCGGCTGCCGGCGCTGGCACCGGTTGCGGTAACCCATCGCCTGGGCCGGCCGTGATGGCGGTGCTGACGCCGGTGTCCTTGATCACCTCGGCGAGCGTCGGGGTGGATCCGTTGAAGGCGACGATGGTCTTCACACCGGCATCGTTGAGTTGATGCGCCAGTTCCCGCGCGGTATAGAGCGGATTCACGTTGACCTGCACCGCGCCCAGACGGGCGATGCCGATGAAGACCAGCGGAAAGGCCACCAGATTGGGCATCATGACCGCGATTCGGTCGCCCTTGCCGACGCCGAGCTCGCGCTGCAGATAGCTGGCGAGGCGCGCCGACAGCCGGTCGATGTCGCGGTAAGTCAGGCTTTGCCCAAATGACCGGAAGGCCGTCTTGTCGGCATATTTGCCCATGGCCTCTTCAAGCAGCGCGACGATCGAGCTGTAGGCATCGGGATTGATGTGCGGCGGGACGTCGCCGTACGACCGGAACCAGGGTCGCTGTGTCATCTATTTTGCCTCTGAAAGTTCATTCGGAAAGTCCTGGCGCAGGCGGGGCACCTGCGGTTTCGGCGCGGGGGTGAGAGCACCAACGGCAATTTTCTCGCAGGCGCCGGCGGCCCGCCACACAATTGATGGCAATCACCTGGTATTTGGGTGCGTCCGATCCACCACCGCGTCGCACGCAGGACCAGCTTGCGCTCCCTCAGGACTCAGAGGCCCCAGCGCAGCATGCCCACCACGAGCGCGGCCAGGAAGACCGTCTCGCCCACCATCAGCAGGATCGGCTTGAGGCCYACGGTTGCCAGCTCCTTGAGTTGGGTCTTCATTCCCAGGGCGCTGATGGCGATGACCAGGCACCAGCGCGACAGGTCRTTGGCGAAAGACTGCACCGGCGCCGGAATCCACCCGGTGCTGTTGACGGCAGCGAGTACGATGAAGCCCACCGCGAACCAGGGCAGCAGGGGCGGGCGCTTGCCTCCCTGTTCACCGCCACGGCCTCGGCTGATCATGACCGCACAGACGATGACCGGCAGCAGCATGGCCACCCGCATCAGCTTCACCACCGTGGCGGTATCTCCGGTCTGCTGCGACATTCCGTAGCCGGCYCCCACGACCTGGGCCACGTCGTGGATGGTTCCACCCAGGAATATGCCGGCCTGCGTCGCGTCGAGGCCGAACAGCTGGACCACCATCGGATAGACGATCATGGCCAGCGTCGACAGGGCCGAAACGCCGATGACCGTGAACAGGGTGGCCCGTTCCTTCCCCGGATGCGCCGGCAAGGCCGCCGCTAACGCCAGTGCTGCCGAGGCCCCGCAAATGGCGGTTGCGCCGCCAGTGAGCAGGCCGAACAGGGTCTGGAAACCCATGGCACGAGCGACGAGCATCGCCACGAGAATGGTCAGGATGACCGACCCCACGACGAGCACCACCGGATGCCATCCCAGCGCTGCAATCTGGGAAAACGTGATGCGCATGCCCAGCAGCGCCACGCCGATGCGCAGCACTTCACGCGATGTGAACTCGATGCCTGGCTTGCATTGGCCCTCCACGGCCAGGAAGTTCACCGCCATGCCCAGCAGCAGCGCAAACAGCATGACCGGCGCGTGGTAGTGCTCGGCCAGGAAGGTTGCTGCTGCYGCCACGACGACGCTCATCAGGAGGCCTGGAACGAGCAGGTTGACGCGTGCGCGCAGCACGCCTGAAGTGATTGTTTTCATATGCAAGGTCTTGGTCTTCGGGAAGGCTGGCGCTGAAGCCCGTGTGAAGTTGAAAAGGTGTCGAACGCCCGGATTCAGGCTCGTTACGATGTCTGCACACCTGCCGAAGCGCACCCGCGCTGTACGCCACGTACGCACAGATCAACAACAAGAACGGCCATGACCTCGGCATCGGCGGCAGGCCGGCGTTCGTTTTGAGGGGTACGTTCCAAGCCAAGTCGTCAGCAGGCTACGACTTGGGCATTCGTCACCCTTTCTGGTCTGAGGCTGGCCGCAATCCAGCTCCTGAATGGGCGGAAGGCTCGGCATCGACCGGCACCGTGGCCACGCGCTCCTTGTCGCCTTCGTAGCTGCGCGAGGCGAGAAGGAAGAACCCGGCGGCCAGGGCGCCGAACACCGGGATCAAGGTCATTGCGGTCTCGAGCCCGAGGCTGTCGGAGAGCACGCCGACGATGAACGGCCCTGCCGCCAGGCCGAAGAGGTTCTGGAACAGCGCCAGCACCGACGCGCCCGTGGCGCGCACGCCAGGATGGATGACGTCGATGACGATCGCCGTCACCGGGCCGACGCTGCAAGTCATGAGGAAGCCGCCGAGCGCGATAAGCGCGAACTGCAACGACAGGCCGAGGCCGGCCGAGCCGGTGGCAGCGAAGGTCGGCAGCAGCACCGCCATCGCGGCGATGCAGATCGCGGCCATCACGAACAGCTTGGAACGCGGGCGTCGCGAACCGGCACGATCTACGATGTTGCCCCAGAACACGCTGCCGGCGGCGCCGACCAGCACCACCAGCGCCGCGCGCACCGCCGCCTGGTCGGGCGGCAGGCCGTGAAAGCGGTTGAGGAAGCTGGGCAGCCACGACCACACCGACGACACCACCACCAGCTGTGCCGCGCCGCCCAGGCAGACCCACAGCATCGTGCGCGATTTGACCAGCGACTTGGCGATGAAGGCGACCGTGCTGCCAGTGGAGCGCGTGGCCGCGTTCAAGGCCGGCGTCAGCGCCACCGTCTTGTAGTCGCGCACCTTCAGGTACAGCAGCGCCAGCAGGAGTCCCGGGAAACCGACCACGCCGAAGGCGGCCTTCCAGCCCCATTTGGCGGCGATCAGCCCGCCCAGCAGAACGCCGAGCACCGAGCCGACCGAGGCAGCGGCGAAGAACGCCGCGAGCAGCGCGCCGCGCATGCGTGCCGGAAACAGGCTGGCAATCAGCGCCGCGCCGACCGAGCCGTAGCCCGCCTCGCCCAGGCCGACGAAGGCGCGGGCTGCCAGCAACTGGCCGTAGTTGCGGGTGAACATGCACGAGATCGACGCCAGGCTCCAAATGGTGGCCATCGTGACGATGCTCTTGACGCGGCTGGCGCGGTCGGCGATCAAGGCCACCGGCAGCGCGCCCAGCGCCACCGTGACCGAGACGATCGACACCAGCGCGCCGAGCTGTTTGTCCGACAGTCCCCAGTCGGTCTTCATGTACGGGAACAGCGAGACGATGACCTGCCGGTCGATGTAGTCGACCAGCATCAGCGTGAGCGTCATCGCGAAGGCGAACCAGGCCGGGCCGCGCCCGGTCAGGTAGGTATCGTCGCCGCCGGGACGACCGCTCGACTCTGGCAGATAGGTGGCCATGCTGTGTCGCCCCGGTATGGTTCAGGGCACGAGCACGGTTGCTCCAACGGTCTTGCGCGATTCGAGTGCTCGGTGCGCGTCGGCGGCGGCGGCCAGCGCGAAGCTCTGCTTCGGTTCGCCAACGATCTTGCCGGCCTTGACCAGGCCGAACAGCTCGTCGGCCATGGCCAGCATGTGCGAGCGCGGCGCGGCGTAGTGGATCATCGCCGGACGCGTGACCCAGATTGAACCCTTCACCGCGAGCAGCGTGGTGTCGATCACCACCGGCCCGGAAGTCGTACCGTTGCTCACCAAGGTGCCGCGCACCTGCAAGCTGTCGAGCGAGGCCATCAGCGTGTCCTTGCCCACCGAGTCGTAAGCCACCGGCACGCCCTTGCCGTCCGTGATCTCACGCACGCGCTTGGGGATTTCGCGTGTCATGTCCTCGGGCGTCATTGCGCCGGTGACGATGGTGTGCATGCAGCCGTGGGCCCGTGCGACCTCGGCCTTGCCTTCGGTGCTGACCGTGCCGATCATTGTCACGCCGACGGCGCGTGCCCACTGGCAGGCCACCAGGCCGACACCGCCGGCCGCGGCGTGGTACAGGATCGTCTCGCCGCCCTTCAGCGGGTACACTTGGCGGAATAGGTACTGCGCCGTCATGCCTTTCATCATCAGCGCCGAGGCGCTGCGGTCCGACACCTCCTCGGGAAGCGGGATCAGCACCTCGGCTGGCATAAGCCGTACATCCGAATACGCGCCCTGCGGCCCCAGCAGATAGCCGACGCGGTCGCCGACCTTGATGTCGGTCACGCCCGCGCCGACCGCCTCGACCACGCCCACCGCGTCCGAGCCCAGGCCATTGGGCAGCGGCATCGGATAACGCCCGGTGCGAAAGTAGATGTCGATGAAGTTCACCGCCACATAGGTGTGGCGCACACGCGCCTGGCCGGGGCCGGGCTCGCCGACATCGACGTCCTCAAGTGTCAGCAGCTCGGGACCGCCGGTTTGATGTAGTCGAATGGCCTTGGACATGGTCTTGTCTCCTCGCGTACCCAGTGGGCGCGCCGTGAGTTCAACAGGGCTTGTCGCCGACGATGCCGGCACGTTCCAGGTTGCGTACCGCCGGCCAGAAATCCTGCGCCGCATAGTGCTGCGTGCAACGATTGTCCCAGATGGCGACGCTGTTCGTCTTCCAGCGGAATCGCAACTGGTATTCGGGCACGCTTGCCTGGCTCATCAGGTAGTTCAATAGCACGCTGGCGCCGGGTGCGTAGTCCTCGCCGAAGCGCACGTTGTCGGGCGTGTGGAAGTTCGTGAAATGCGTGGTGAAGGCGTTGACAATCAGGACCTTCTCGCCGGTCTCCGGGTGCGTGCGCACCACCGGGTGCTCGGCGTCGGGGAACTGGGCGTGCAGCGCCAGGCGCCGCGGCCAGCAGCGTCTGCCAGTGCACGTCCACCTGATCGCGCAATCCGGGGACGATGAGGACCGTCGGGAAGGAGGAAGCACCGTTCATCGTCACGCCACCTTGCGCAGGTAGCCTTGCTGGCGTCCCTTGGGGTTGGGCGCGAAGCCGTTGGCGGCCAGGGTCTCCTCGACGGTGTCGTAGTCGACGGTGTCGTAGAAGA
>NZ_JBFUIU010000079.1:0-19769 GCF_056401695.1 Variovorax sp. P4_D9 | reverse complement strand
CATCGAGCCCAGCATGATCGGCGAGATGTACGGCGTGAGCTGGAGGCCGGAGACGGCCTGCACGGCGGTGGGCGAGCTGTCTTCGAGCACCACGGCCATCGGCGCGTTCTTGACGTCGAGCGAGAGCCCATAGCCGAAGATCAGGATCAGGATGATCGGCAGCAGGATGCCGATCGCGAGGCTGCTCGGGTCGCGCACCAACTGCCGCGTCTCCTTGCGCGTGAGCGCGATCAGCCGTTGCCAGAAGCGGCCGTGGCCGGCGGATGGCTGGGCGGGCGCGGTCATAGGGAGGCCCTCGCGGCGTCGCGGGCCTGCGTCACGATGTCGATGAAGGCCTCCTCCATGCTGAGCCGGCTGTCCGCTGCGCTACCCGCCTGCACGCGCACCTGCTGCGGCGTGCCGATGGCGAGCAGCTTGCCGGCGTCCTGGATCACGATGCGGTCGCAGTATTCCGCCTCTTCCATGAAGTGCGTGGTGATGATCACCGTCACGCCGGCCTCGGCCAGCGCCGTGATGCGGCGCCAGAACTCGCGCCGCGCCAGCGGGTCGGTGCCGCTCGTGGGCTCGTCGAGAAAGAGGATCTCCGGTTCGTGCAGCAGGCCGGTCGCCATCGCGAGGCGCTGCTTGAAGCCGCCGGGCAGCTGCCCGCTGGTCACATGCTCCTGGCCGAGCAGGTCGAACTGCTGCAGCACCGTCTGCATGCGCTCGCGAAGCCGCTGTCCGCGCAGGCCGTAAGCCCCGCCGAAGAACTGCAGGTTCTCGGCGACGGTGAGGTTGCCGTAGAGCGCGAATTTCTGCGAGACGTAGCCGATCCGGCCGCGTGCCTGGGCGCGCGCGGTGCGCAGGTTCATGCCGGCCACCTGCAGAAAGCCGCTGCTGGCCGGCAGCAGTCCGCAGAGCATCCGAAAGGTGGTGGTCTTGCCGGCGCCGTTGGGGCCGAGCAGGCCGAAGATCTCGCCGCGCCGCACGTCGAAGCTGGTGCTCGCGACGGCGGTGAAGTCGCCGAACTTGCGCACCAGGTCCTTCACCTGGATGACGACCTCCTGCCTGTCGGCGGTGGGCGATGGCGTTTCCGCTGCCGTGCGTGTATGCGCAGTTGCGGTCTTGTGCCGTGCGCGCAGCAGCACCATGAAGCCGTCCTCCAGGCGAGCCGGCACCGGCTCCGCCGGCGCACCGTCGAGCAGGGCGCCGACGGCTGCGGCATCGGCGTCGGGCCGGCGGATGAAGCGCACTTCACCGCCTCGCGGCACGGCATCGATGATCGATGCGGGCGCATCGAGCAGGCGCGCCTGCAAGGTCCGCGGCGCCGTGCCGCGAGGCGGCGTCGTGACGAAGCAGAGGCCCTTCGCATGGGCGCGCAGCTGCGCGGGCTTGCCTTGGGCGATTAGCCTGCCGCCCTGCAGCACGAACACCTGCGCGCAGCGTTCGGCCTCGTCGAGGTAGGCGGTGCTGACGATCACGGAGAGGTGCTCGTCATCGACCAGTTGCTGCACGATTTCCCAGAGTTCGCGCCGCGACAGCGGGTCGACGCCGACCGTCGGCTCGTCGAGCAGCAGCAGTTCCGGCGAGCGCACCAGCGTGCAGGCCAGCCCCAGCTTCTGCTTCATGCCGCCCGAGAGCTTGCCGGCCAGCCGCGAGGTGAAGCAGCCCAGGTCGGTCATGGCCATCAGCCGTGCATAGCGCTCGCGCCGGGTCGCCTTGTCGACGCCATGCAGGTCGGCGTAGAGGTCGAGGTTCTCCTGCACGCTCAGGTCCTCGTAGAGGCCGAAGCGCTGCGGCATGTAGCTGATGCGGTCCTGCACTGCCTGCGGACGGCTCGCCACGTCGATGCCGAGCACCTCGAGATGTCCCTGGTCGGCGTGCATCAGGCCGGCTGCGAGCCGCAGCAGCGTGGTCTTGCCCGAGCCGTCGGGCCCGACCAGCGCCGCCAGCGTGCCGGCCGGAACCTCGAGGGACACATCGTCGAGCGCGAGCGTGCCCTCGGTGGAGCCTTTCGGGGCGAAGCGCTTGTGCAGGCCTCGTCCGACCAGCGCCGGCGCCGAGGAGTACATCAGCGTGCGCTCCCGGCGGGGCCCGCGTCGCCATCGAGCGCCAGCCGAACCGTCACCGGCATGCCGAGCCGCAGGCGGTCGACGGGGTCGTCGGCCAGCACCCGGATCTCGTAGACCAGGCTGCTGCGCAGCTGCTCGGTCTGCACGATCTTGGGCGTGAACTCGGCCACCGAGGAGATATAGCCAACCTTGCCCGCGAGCGTCTCGCCCGGATGGCTGTCGGTCGTCAGCGTGGCGGCCATGCCGGGCCTGACGCGGCCGAGGTCGGACTCGGCGACGTAGGCCCGCACCCACTTGGGATCGGTGATCGCCAGCGCGAACACTGGGCGCTGCGGCGAGGCCATGTCGCCAGGCTCCAGCAGCCGCGTCCGGACCACCGCGTCGATCGGCGCGATGAGCCGGGCTTCCTGCAGCTGGTGCCGGAGCACTGCAAGCGCCGCCTTCGCGACGTCGAGCTGCGCCTGGGCCTGGGCGATGTCTTCCTTGCGCGGACCGGCGACCACCAGCTGCTGGGCCTTGCGGGCGTTGTCGAGCTGGGCCTCGGCCACCTTGCGGCGCGCCTGTGCGGCGTCGAGGTCCTGCTGGCTCACCGCCCGGCCGGCGGTGGTCTGGCGGATGCCCTGCAGCCGCTCGAGCTGCTGGCGGGCCAACTCGGCGTCGGCCTGTGCGGCGGCGACCTGGGCCCGCGACTGCGCCACCTCCTCGGGCCGGCTGCCGGCCTTGAGCCGCTGTAGCGCCTGGGCCTGGCCGGCGATCTGGGCCTCGGCCTGCGCCGCCTGCAACTGGAGGGCGCGGGTGTCGAGTTCGCCGAGCACCTGTCCGGCCTTCACGCGGTCGCCTTCCTGGACCTCGAGCCTGGCGATCCGATCGCTGCCGTTGAAGGCCAGCGACACCTGACGCAGGTCGACATTGCCGTAGAGCACCAGCTGGTACGCATCGGCGGGCTGGCGGTTCAGGTACCAGGCCGCGAAGGCGACCGCCGCAACGAGGACGATCGCGCCGGCAAGGAGGGGTTTCTTGTTCATGGCTGCTCTCGCGCGCCCGATGAGGGCACAGCATTCTGTACGGGTGACGGTGGAATGATATCAAATTGAAATTCAAATTCAAATTGTACGACGCAGGAGAGCGTGCCGCTTCGCGCCAGCTTTCGGTTGACGTTTTCTCAACTGAAAGGGCCGAAAAAGTCGTTTGTCGGGAGGGCGGCCGGCGGCAACCATTGCGACACGCGCCGCCAAGGCGCCATCCGATCCGCAACTCAAGGAGACCGACATGTCAGCCCAAGCCTATCCACTCTGGCGTACCGACCGCGCGCTGCTCGCCTCGCGCGACCGCAGCACCGACGAATGGGTGTTCCCCGCCGTGCCCGATGCCTCGCCGCTGGCCGCGCGCCACGAGACCGTCGCGGTCGAGGGCGAGGGCGTGGTCTACAGCTTCACCGTCATCCACCCGAGCGCGAAGAGCGGCCAGGCGCCGTACGCGCTGGGCTACGTGGACTTCGCCGGCCCGGTGCGGATCTTCGGCCGCCTGCAGGGCCGGGAACAGCCGGCCATCGGTGACCGCTACCGGCCGCGTCCGGACCCCGACTACGGCTACGTCTTCGAGGCCGTCGCGGCCTGAACCCGGGATCGAGGAACACACTCATGCGAGACATCTACATCACCGGCGGCGCCATGACCCCCTTCGGCCGCCACGCCGGCGTGCTCGCCCCCGAGCTCGCGCAGCAGGCCATCCTGCGCGCCATGGACGACGCCGGCGTGACGCCGCGCGACATCCAGGCCATCTACTGCGCGAACGTGCTGGGCGGGATGATCCTCGGCCAGTTGGTCGTGCGCGACCTGGGCTTCAAGGGCATTCCGGTCTACAACGTGGAGAACGCCTGCGCCAGCGGCGCGACCGGGGTGCACCTGGCGCGGCATGCGCTGCTTGCGCAGCAGTACGAGACGGTGCTGGTCTTCGGCATCGAGCAGCTCACCGCGCTCGGCGGCGGAACGATCCCGCTGCAGCGCAACGACCACAAGACCGAGCTGTACGCGAAGGCCGGCATGGTGCTGCCCGYGGTCTATGCGATGCGCGGCACCCGCTTCCTGCACGAGCGCGGCGCGAGCCGCGCCGACCTGGCCGCCATCGCGGTCAAGAACCGCCGCAACGGCGCCCTCAACGAGTACGCGCAACAGCGCACCGAGACCACGCTGGAGGAGGTGCTGGCCTCGCGCATGATCGCCGACCCGTTGACGCTGCTGCAGTGCTGCCCCTCGCAGGTCGACGGTGCGGCGGCGGTGGTGGTGAGCAGTCGGCGCCCGGCGCAGCCGCGGCCGGTGAGGGTGCTGTCCTCGGTGGTCGTCTCGGGCCTTCGCGAAGAGGCGGACGACGACATCCTCGACGCCGAGATCACCGCCCGCGCCGCCCGCCAGGCCTATGAGCAGGCCGGCGTCGGTCCGCAGGATGTGGACGTGGTGGAACTGCACGACGCCTTCACCATCGCCGAGTTGCTGTACTACGAGGCCCTCGGACTGGCGCCGCGCGGCGAGGCGGTGTCGCTGCTGAAGTCCGGTGCCACGCAACTGGGCGGCCGGGTGCCGGTCAATCCGAGCGGCGGCCTGCTGGCCAAGGGCCATCCGCTGGGCGCCACGGGCGTGGCCCAGATGGTGGAAGTGATGTGGCACCTGCAGGATCGCGCGGGTGCGCGGCAGGTTGCCGATGCGGCGATCGGGCTCACCCAATGCACCGGCGGCGGCATCGCCGGCGTCGATCACGCGGCCTCGTCCGTCCACCTGCTGGGAGTTTGAAATGAATACCGCACGCTTCGACACAACCCAGGTCGCCGCCGTCACCGGCGCGGCCCGCGGCATCGGCCTGGGCATCGCCGCCGGCCTGGCGCGGCAGGGCCTCACCGTGGCGCTGCTCGACCGCGACGGCGCGGCGCTCAACTCGGCTGTCGGCGCGCTGGGCGCCGAAGGCCTCAAGGTCATCGGCGCCACCGTTGACCTCACCGACTCGGCCGCGGTCAATGCGGCCTTCGCCGGCATCGTGGCGCGCACGGGCCGCGTCGACCACCTGGTGAACAACGCCGGCGCGGTGCGCGACATGCGCTTCCTCAAGATGAGCGACGAGGACTGGGACCTGGTGATCGACACCAACCTGCGCTCCCAGTTTTTGTGCTGCCGCGCCGCGCTGCCGGGCATGGTGGAACGCGGCTTCGGCCGGATCGTCAACATCTCCTCGCGCGCCTGGCTGGGCGGCTTCGGCCAGGCCAACTACTCGGCCGCCAAGGGCGGCGTGGTGAGCCTCACGCGCTCGCTGGCGATCGAGTTCGCGGCCAAGGGCATCACGGTCAATGCGGTGGCGCCCGGCATCGTGGACACGCCGTTGTTCCGCAACTTCACCGGGGACGTCCAGGCGCGGCTGCAGAAGTCGGTGCCGACGCAGCGCATCGGCACGGCGGAGGACATCGCCAACGCGGTAGCCTTCTTCCTCGATCCGCTGTCCTCGTACGTGACGGGGCAGACCCTGTACGTGTGTGGCGGGCGCAGCCTCTCGTCGCCCAGCGTCTGAGGAGCGCGACATGAGCGTACGCATGGACATCGACGGCCCCGTCGCCGTCCTCACCATCGACCGGCCCGAGGCCCTCAATGCACTGGACGTGGCCGCGCTGCGCGCGCTGCGCGAGCACCTGGGGGAGGTGCGGGACCGCGACGATCTGCGGGTGGCGATCCTCACCGGCGCCGGCGGGCGGGCCTTCTGCGCGGGCGCCGACCTCAAGGGTACGCAGAGCTCGCCGGCCAGCTATCCGGAGGCGCTGTTCCAGGCACCGGGGCGCGCCGTCGACCTGGGCTTGTACATCCGACTGATGGACCTGGCCGACCTCGGCCTGTGGAAGCCGCTGATCGCCGCGGTCAACGGGCACTGCCTGGGCGCGGGGCTGGAGATCGCGCTGCAGTGCGACCTGCGGCTCGCCTCGCTCGAGGCCAGCTTCGGCCTGCCCGAGGCAAGGGTGGGATCCATCCCGGCGGTCTCGGGCCTTCACCGGCTGCTCAAGGCCGTGCCCTCGGCCCACGCGATGCAGATGGTGCTGACCGGCGAGCGCATCGATGYCCAGGAGGCGCGGCGCATCGGCCTGGTCAGCGAAGCCGTCGAGGCCGGCGCCTTGCTCGACCGCGCGATGGCGATCGCCTCGCGCATCGCCGCCAACGCGCCGCTCGCGGTGCAGGCGGTCAAGAAACTGTCGCGCCAGACCGGCCACCTCGGCGAAGCCGATGCCCAGCAGCTGACCGAGCTGTACTGGGGCGTGCTGCGGGACACCGCGGACCGCCTGGAAGGCCGCAAGGCCTTCGCGGAAAAGCGCACCCCGAATTACATCGGCCGCTGATCACGAACCCGACACAACCCAACACATCAGGAGACTTCCATGCGACTTCCCACCTTCTTCGCCCGCGCCGGCCTGCTCGGCGCCCTGGCGGCATCGCTCTTCGGCCCGGCGGTACCCGCCCTCGCGCAGCCGGCCTTCCCCGCGCAGAAGCCGATCACGCTGGTGGTGCCCTTCGCGCCCGGCGGCGGCAACGACCTGCTGGCGCGCGCCATCGCGCCGAAGATGTCGCAGATCCTCGGCCAGACCCTGCTCGTCGACAACAAGCCCGGCGCTGGCGGCAACCTTGGCACCGATTTCGTCGCCCATGCGCCGGCCGATGGCTACACGGTGGTCATCGCATCGAGCCAGGTGACGATGAACCCCTACCTTGGCATCAAGGTGCCGTTTCGCATCGAACGCGACTTCGAGCCGGTGGGGCTGATCGCCTCGGTGCCGATCGTTCTGGTGGCGAACAACGACCAGCCCTACAAGACGCTCAAAGAGTTCATCGACTACAGCCGCGAGCACCCCGGCAAGCTGAGCTACAGCAGCCCCGGCAACGGCACGCCGCAGCATCTGGCCGGCGAGGTCTTCGCCAAGCTCAACAAGACCGAGCTGCTGCACGTCCCCTACCGCGGCACGGCCCCGTCGATCAACGACCTGCTCGGCGGCCAGGTGCAGATCTCGTTCGCGACCTACGCATCGGCGGCGCAGCACGTGCAGGCCGGCAAGCTGCGGGCGCTGGGCATCGCGGGACAGAAGCGCTCGGCGCTGATGCCCACGCTGCCGACCTTCGCGGAAGCGGGCGTGAAGGGCTACGAGGCGGGGCTCTGGTACAGCCTGCTGGCGCCGGCGAAGACGCCCCGCCCGGTGGTCGACAAGCTCAACGCGGCCCTGGTCGCGGCGCTGAAGTCGACCGAGGTGGCGGAGCAGCTGAGCCGGCAGGGCTTCGAGACGCAGGCCTCCACCCCCGAGGAGCTCAAGGCCTACATCGCGCGGGAGATGGCGCGCTGGGAGAAGGTCATCAACGACAACGGCATCAAGGTGTCGCTGTGAACGCGCCCGCCACGCTGCCCATGGACAATCCGCTGCTCGAAGACCTGGGCATCCGTCTGGCGAGCATCGGCCCCGGCCGCTGCACCTTCGAGCTCGACGTGGCTCCCCGGCACCTCAATCGCCAGGGCAGCCTGCAGGGCGGGGTGACGGCCACGCTGCTCGACGCGGCCTGCGGCTACGCGGGCCTTCACGACGGCACGCGCGGCGGCGCACTCGGCCATGCGGTGACGGTGATGTTGACCATCAGCTACATCGGCAGGGTCGACAGCGGTCGGCTGAGCGCCATCGGCTCGGTGACGAAGTCGGGGCGCAACCTGTATTTCGCGTCCGCGGAGCTGGTGGCCGGGTCCGGCGAGCTGGTGGCGACGGCGCAGGGGACCTTCAAGCGGTTCCGTTCCCGGCAGGAGATTTGACATGTTGCGCGATGCACTGGACGGCCTGACGGTCGTCGACTTCACGCAGATCGGCGCCGGGCCGACCTGCACCATGCTGCTGGCCGACATGGGCGCCCGCGTGCTGAAGGTGGAGGCGCCGGGCGGCGAGCTGGGCCGCGGCCTCGGTCCGGGCTGGATCGGCGACGACAGCGCGCTTTTCCATGGCTTCAACCGCAACAAGCTGGGCGTCTCGCTGGACCTCAAGTCGCCCGAGGGCCTGGCCGTCGCGCGTCGCCTTGTGGCCGGCGCCGACATCGTGGTCGAGAGCATGCGACCCGGCGTGATGGCGCGGCTGGGCCTGGGCCACGAGGCGCTGGCGGCGGCGCATCCGGGCCTGATCTACTGCTCGATTTCCGCCTACGGACAGGAGGGCCCGTACGCCGATCGCGCGGGCGTGGACGGCATCGTCCAGGCCGACTCGGGCCTGATGAGCCTGATCGGCCTGCCCGGCGGCGGGCCCTGCAAGGTGCAGGCGCCGGTGGTCGACGTGATGACCGGCTACGTGGCCTGCATGGGCATCCTGGCCAAGCTGGCGCAGCGCGCACGCGACGGGCAAGGCGGTCATCTGGACGTCAACCTGTTGAACTCGGCGCTGGCGCTGCAGCAGTCTTCGATCACCAGCTACTTCGCGGACGGCGAACTGCCCGTGCGCGCCGGCAGCGCGGCTCCGTACTCGGCGCCCAACCAGGCCTTCGAGACGCGCGACGGGTGGATCATGGTCGCGGCCTACATGCCCGATCGCTGGAAGCGGCTGTGCGGCCTGCTGGGGCTCGAGCACCTGGCCGACGATCTGCGCTTCGCCACCTCGCCGCTGCGGGTGGCGAACCGGGCGCAACTGGTCGCGCTGCTGACGGCGGTTTTCCGCACGCGCTCCACAGCGCAGTGGCTGCCCGCGCTGAAGGACGCCGACATCCTGTGCGCGCCGGTGGCGAGCTACGAGGACGTGGCGCGGCATCCGCAGGTGGCGGCCAACCGGATGATCGCGCAGCTGCGACATCCGAGCCTCGGCACCCTCCGCATGCCGGGCTTTCCGATCAACAGCACCCAGGAGAACACGCGGGTGTCGACCCCGGCGCCGGCCTGCGGCGAGCACACACGCGCGGTGCTGCTCGCCATGGGCTATGCAGATGACGAGGTGGCCGCGCTGAGCGCCACCGGCGCAATCCATTGCGGCGACGCCCGGCTCGAACCGGAGATTTCATGAATACGCCTGATGCCTGCGCCGCACTGCATGCCAGGCGCAGCGTGCGCGGCTTCATGCCGATGCCGGTGGACCGTGCGATCGTCGAGGCCATTCTTCAGGACGCCGCGCGCAGCCCCAGCGCCTCGAACACCCAGCCCTGGCGGGTCTACGTGTGTGCGGGCGAGCCGCGCGAGCGGCTGTGCGCCGAGCTGATGGCCCTGCATTCGGCCGGCGGCGGCGGGCACCGGGAGGAGTACCTGTACTACCCGCCGGTCTGGCGCGAGCCCTACCTCTCGCGGCGGCGCGAGGTGGGCAAGGCGCTGTATGGTTTGCTGGGGATTCGCAAGGGCGACGAGGCCGGCATGGCACGCCAGTACGCGCGCAACTACGAGTTCTTCGGCGCGCCGGTGGGCCTGTTCTTCACCATCGAGCGCGACCACGGGCAGGCCGCCTGGCTCGACCTAGGCATGTTCCTGCACGCGCTGATGGTGGCCGCTGTCGCCCACGGTCTCGCCACCTGCGCGCAGCAGGCCTTCGCGCGCTACCACCGGGTGATACGGGCGAGCCTGGACATTCCCGAGCACGAGATCGTGGTGTGCGGCATGTCCCTGGGCCACCCGGATCCGGACGCGCCTGCCAATCGCCTGGCGACGCGCCGCGAGCCGGTGGGAGCCTTCGCCCGCTTCATCGGCGGTTGATCCGCTGGACCTGCGGCTGCGTGAACTGCGAGAGCAGCCACTGGCGGAAGGTGGCCATGCTCGCACTCTCCTTGCGGTCCGACGGCGTGAGCAGGTAGTAGGTGAAGTCGCCCATGTCGACCGTCTGCTTGAAGGGTGCCACCAGCCTGCCGGAGGCCAGGTCACCCTCCACCAGGAAGCGTTGCGCGATGGCCAGGCCCTGCCCCTCGATGGCAGCCGCGTAGGCCATGGCCGAACTCTGGTAGGTCATGCCGCTTCGCGCATCGACCTGGGTGGCGACGCGCGCCGCCTCCAGCCAGTAGCCCCAGTCGTCGGGGCGGGCGATCGAATGCAGTAGCGTCCGGTGACGCAGGTCGGCGGGCTTTCGGATCTTCGGGCCGGTCGCGAGCAGGGTGGGACTGCACACCGGCAGCAGCACGTTGGGCACCAGCCGGTGCACGTTCATGCCGCTCCACTTGCCGTCGCCGAGGCGGATCGCGCCATCGATGTCCTCCTTGCGGAAGTCGACCGGATCGAGCGAGGCCGTGAGCAGCACCTCGATGCCCGGGTTGGCCGCGTGGAAGCTGGACAGCCGCGGTATGAGCCAGCGCATCGCGAAGGTGGTGTAGGCGCGCACCTTGAGCTGCTTGCGCCGCGAGCGCCGAGTTAGGCGCAGGGTGGCTTCGCGCAGGGCCTCGATGGCCTTGGTCACCGCGCGGTAGTAGTCCTCGCCCTGCTGCGTGAGCGAGATCTGCCGATGGCCACGGTGCAGCAGTTGCACGCGCAGCAAGTCCTCCAGCATGCGGATCTGCCGGCTGACTGCGCCTGGCGTGACGTGCAGCTCTTCGGCCGCGACCGTGATGCTCAGGTGGCGAGCCGCCGCTTCGAAGGCGCGCAGGGCGTTGAGGGGTGGCAGGGGATCCATCGGCGGGAGAATGCCACGTGTGGGGCAGCAAAGCCCGGAGTTCGACCATGCGAATGGGCTTTGAAATCCTATGAAACCCGTCGCGCT
Organism: Variovorax sp. P4_D9; assembly: GCF_056401695.1. NCBI lineage: Bacteria > Pseudomonadati > Pseudomonadota > Betaproteobacteria > Burkholderiales > Comamonadaceae > Variovorax > Variovorax sp. P4_D9. The sequence goes on along the minus strand of NZ_JBFUIU010000079.1, from coordinate 9,011 downwards.
GCCTCTTCGAGCGCCCGCAGGAAGGTCGCCTTCCAGGCGCGGAATGTTTCGATCCGCGTGCCGAGCGTGATCCCCATGTGCGGCTGGCCCGGGATGACCGGTAGCAGCACCGCGAGGTTCGCGAACCCACGCCGGGGATAGTCGACGCTCTCCGCCCACCCCTGCGCACGGCTGCGGCGAACTTCGTCGACCAGTTCAGTGACGTCGACACGGTCCTCGGCAGCGCCGGCCTCCGCGTTGGCCCGCCGTGCCAGGCGCTGCACTTCGCGGTCGCTCTCGCGGGTGAGGAGCATCTTCCCGACCGCCGAGCGGCATACCGGTCGCATCACGCCCACCGGAAAGTGCAGGGCATTCGGATGATTGCTGCGCAACGACAGGATGAAGCGAACGTGGATGCCCTGCCGCAGTCCGACGAGCACCGCTTGCCCGGTGCGCAACCTGAGCTCTTCCATGTTCGACAACAGGCTGCCGCGGCCGAACAGCTCGTCGTGCATCCAGGTTCCGAGCAGCATGACGCGCAGTGTGGGCAGGTATTCGCGCGTAAGCGCGTCCTGCTGGAGATAACCCAGCGACTCCAGGCTGCGAAGCAGCATCGATGCACTCGACTGCGGATAGTCCAGTGCGCCCGCAACCTCGGACACGGTGGCGGGCTTGTGTCGAGCGGCGAAGAACTCGAGCACCTCGAGCACGCGTCGTGCGGATTTGACGGTGGCGGCGCCGGCTTCGGTTTGGGGTGCTCTCGACATCGCATCGATGATGGTCGGCCGCCCTGGCGCACTGCTTAGGACAAACCCTGGCGCATGCATCACATATGTGAATTGGTCTTCGCCTCTCCAAACCTACATTCATCCGACCCCCTGCAATGGGCTGAATTTCAAGGAGATGGCAATCATGTTTCCCCGCAACTGCTGGTACGTCGCCGCCATGGCGCATGAAGTGACGGACGCGCTCTTTCCACGCACACTGCTCGACGAGCCCGTGCTGCTGTTTCGCCGCCGGGACGGCAGCGCAGCCGCCATCGAGGACCGTTGCAGCCACCGGCGGGTGTCGCTTCATCTCGGCAAGCGGGTCGGCGACCACGTGCAGTGCGGCTACCACGGACTCGAGTTCGACGGCAGCGGCCAGTGCGTGCGCATCCCCAACCAGGAGCGCATTCCGCCCAAGGCCTGTATCCGCAGCTACCCGCTCGTCGAGCGCGATGGCTTCCTGTGGATCTGGATGGGCGACAAGGAGCTCGCGCCGCGTGAGCCCGTGCCCGATTTCTCGGAGATCTGTTCGTCGCCCCGATACGTGGGTCGCCGGTCGAACGCGCTGCGCATCGAGGCGCCCTATACCTACAACCTCGAGAATGTGATGGACCTGTCCCACGTGAGCTATGTGCACGAGAAGACGGTCGGTACCCGAGAGGTCGCGGAAACCAAGCCGAAGACGGCGGTGCAGCCGGGCCAGGTCGAGGTGCGTCGCGAATGGGATCGCACCGACGCACCGCCCATCTTCAAGCGCCTGTTCGGCTGGGACGTCATCAAGCGCAGCCAGACCATCCGCTTCTGGCCTGGCGCCAACATCCAGCTCGACATCACTTCCGAGCCCCTGGGCAATACCGATCCGGCGCAGGTCCGGAATGTCCGCGTCGTCGGTCCGTGCACGCCCGAGACCGAGGGAACGCATCTCAAGTTCTCCACCATGTACCGCGACTTCGCGCTCGACGACAACGAGATCACCGAGCGCCTGGCCGAGGCGTTCCACCTGACTTTGCTCGAAGACAAGGTGCTGATGGAAAACCAGTGGCGCAACGTCGTTGCCGACGGGCCGGAAGCGCGCATGGTCGACATCGCCGTCGATCAGGCGCCGCTCGCCACTCGACGCATCCTGCTGAGACTGGCCGAATCCGAGCGGTAGGCGAAGAGAGACGCCTGCCCTCGATCAAGAAGAGACACACCCCATGATCAATCGATTCATCGTCCGGATGGCGAGTCTGGCCAGCGGGCTCGCGCTCGCCGTCTGGCTCGTGCCTGCCGTCCACGCCGACCCCGCCGCCTTCCCGCGCAAACCCGTGACCATCATCGTGCCCTATCCGGCCGGTGGCTCGGCCGACGCGCTGATCCGACCGATCGCGGAAAAGCTTTCGCATGCCTGGGGCCAGCCGGTGCTTGTCGACAACCGCACCGGCGCCAACGGCATCATCGCCACGCAGGCCGTGATGCGCGCCGAGCCTGATGGCCACACGATCCTGTTGCACCTCACTGGCTTCATCCAGAACGCGAGCCTGTACAAGAAGATTCCCTACGACCCGTTCAAGGACCTGATCGCCGTCACGCAGATCGGCACCCAGCCGATGGGCTTGGCGGTGGGGCCGGACAGTCCGTACGCGTCGGTGGGTGCGCTCGCGGCCGGGCTCAAGGCGCGGCCCGCCGATCTCAGCTACGGCTCGTTCGGCACCGGCTCCACCGGCCATGTCTTCGGCGAACTGCTCAAGTACAACGCGGGAGTCCAGATGCCGCACGTGCCCTACCGCGGCGAAGGGCCGATGCTGATCGACCTGATCTCGGGGCGCGTCACGCTGGGCTTCGTCTCGTCGGCCACGGCCGCCGCGCGCATGAAGGACAAGTCGCTCAGGATCCTCGCCGTCACCGGCCCGCATCGTCTGCCTTCGATGCCGCAAGTGCCCACGCTCACCGAGGCCGGCATGAAGGGCTACGACCTGGTCGGCTGGTACGGCTTCTTTCTGCCCAAGGGCACGCCCGCGAGTGTCGTGGAGAAGATCTCCGCCGACACCCGCGCCGCACTGGCCCAGCCCGACATCGTGGCGCGCATGCGCGAACTCGAGATCGAGCCCACTGGCAACTCGCCCGCCGAATTCGCGAAGCTGCTGCGCAGCGACTACGCGAAGTGGGACGGCCTCATCAAGCAATTCAAGATCGAACTGGAATGATCACGCCATGCTGACCCGCACTCTTTCGCGCTTGAGCCTGCGAGACCCGCAACTCCTCCGTACCCAGGCCCACATCGCGGGCCAATGGGTCGATGCCGACGATGGCGAAGGCCTCGACGTCGTCGATCCGGCGAGCGGTGCGGTGCTGGCCGCCGTGCCTGACATGGGGGCTGCCGAGGCGGCGCGTGCCATCGACGCCGCGCAAGCCGCGTTCCCGGCATGGCGGGCCTTGCCGGCCGCCGAGCGCGGCAAGCTGCTACGCCGCTGGAACGACCTGGTCGTGCAACACGCCGATGACCTCGCACGCATCCTGACGGCCGAGCAAGGCAAGCCACTCGAAGACGCGCGGGCCGAGGTCGCCTACGCGGCATCCTTCATCGACTGGTACGCGGAAGAAGCGCGCCGGGTGTATGGCGAAGTCATCCCTGGCCCGGCGAACGACCGTCGGGTCATCGTGCTGAAGGAGCCCGTCGGGGTCTGCGCAGCAATCACGCCCTGGAACTTTCCCTATGCGATGGTCACGCGCAAGGCGGCGGCCGCGCTGGCGTCAGGTTGCACCATGGTGCTGAAGCCGGCGGAGCAAACGCCGTTGTGCGCTCTTGCGCTCATGGAACTCGCGGTTCGTGCGGGTCTTCCGGCAGGTGTCCTCAACGTCGTCACCGGAGACCCGGTGGCGATCGGAGGCGTGCTGACCGCGAGCCCGGTCGTTCGAAAGCTGAGCTTCACCGGATCCACGGAAGTGGGTCGGCTGCTGATGAGACAGTCGGCGGACACCGTGAAGAAGCTGTCCCTCGAACTCGGCGGGAACGCGCCCTTCATCGTCTTCGAGGATGCCGATCTCGACGCAGCAGTCGACGGGCTCATGGTCGCGAAGTTCCGCAATGCAGGCCAGGCCTGCATCGCCGCCAACCGCGTCTATGTCCATGGCAAGGTCTACGAGACTTTTGCGGCCAAGCTTGCGCGGGCCGTGTCGTCTCTGAAGGTCGCCGAAGGCACTGAACCGGGCTCGCAGATCGGCCCGCTGATCGACGCGCAGGGCCTGGCCAAGGTCGAGGGCCATGTGGCCGATGCCCTCGCTCAAGGCGCCCGGATCCTCACGGGCGGCAGGCGCCATGTGCTCGGCGGCAACTACTACGAGCCCACGGTGCTCGCCGACGCCCACTCTGGCATGCGGGTAGCGCGCGAGGAAACCTTCGGTCCCGTGGCGCCGCTGTTCAGATTCGATGCGGACGATGGAGCCGTCACCGAAGCCAACAGCCTGGAGTTCGGCCTGGGCGCGTACATCTACAGCCGCGACCACGCACGCATCTGGCGCACGATCGACGCGCTCGAAACCGGCATGGTCGGAGTCAACAGCGGGCTCATTTCCACGGCCGTCGCGCCGTTCGGCGGCGTCAAGCAGTCGGGCATCGGGCGGGAAGGCTCGCACCATGGAATCGACGAATACCTGGTCGTCAAGTACGTCTGCCTGGGCGGACTCTCCGCTCGATGAGCGTCATGGAGGTCAGGCTGCATGCCATCCGTTTCGAGGCGAGGGGCATCCACGCGTTCGAGCTGCGGCCGATGGACGGGGACTCATTGCCTGCCTTCACGGCCGGGTCGCACATCGATCTGCACCTGCCCAACGGTTGCATCCGGAGCTACTCGCTTTCGAATCCGCCATCGGAGCGACACCGCTACGTCATCGGCGTCAACAAGGCTCCGGACAGTCGCGGCGCCTCGAAGTACGTCCACGAGAAGCTGCAGGTCGGCAGCACGCTGGGCATCGGCGCGCCGCGCAACGACTTCGCGTTGCACAAAGAGGCCGCGCACTCGGTGTTCATCGCTGGCGGCATCGGTATCACGCCACTGCGCTCGATGATTAGCCGGCTCGAGGAGCTCGGTCGATCGTGGGAGCTGTTCTATGGCTGCCGCGACCGCGGCGCCGCAGCCTTCGTGGAAGAACTGCAGACCTTGGGCGAGCGTCGAGGGGCGAAGCTTCACTTCAGCTTCGACCAGGCGCCGGGTGGTCAAAGAATGAACCTCGGCGAGATCGTGAGGCAGGCCCGCGGCGATGCGCATCTCTATTGCTGTGGCCCGCTGCCCATGCTCACGGCGTTCGAAGAGGCGAGCGCCGCGTTGGAGCGGCATCGCGTCCATGTCGAGTACTTCCGTTCGAAGGAAGCACCGGTGGTGGCCGGCGGCTTCGAGGTCGAGCTGACCAGGTCGAAACGCATCATCGTGGTCGCACCGGGCCAGACCATCCTCGATGCCTTGCTGGCCGAAGGCATCGACGCGCCATACGCATGCATGGAAGGCGTTTGTGGCTCTTGCGAGACCCGGGTGCTTCGGGGCATGCCAGACCATCATGACCTCGTGCTGTCCAGCGACGAGCGCGAGGCCAACGACCGCATGATGATCTGCTGCTCGGGCTCCCTGCGTGACTGCCTGGTCCTGGATCTCTAGTCTAGAAGCCAGGCGAGGTGGCTCAGTTCGCCAGGCGCTCGATCAGCAGGTCGAGCAGCACCTGCAGCCTTGCCTGGCGTCGCATGTCGCGGTGATAGCCCAGCCAGGTGTCGCGGTTCGGCGGCTCTTCACCGAGGTCGACCCGCTCCAGTTGGGCGGTCGAATCACCGAGTGGTCGAGGCAGCACGGCCAAGCCTACGCCCAGTGCGCACATCCTCGCCTGAACGTCGCGGTTGTTGCTTCGTGCACTCACCGTGGCGTGGGGGAGGATTCCTTTCAGCCAGAGCGCATCGGGCATGGCCCCGGAGGCCATGTCCATCGTGACGAGGGACGTGCCCGCGCCGTCGCCCGCGGTCGGGTGCCTGGCGCCCGTCCTGATGTAGGCCGCGTAGGGGATGGTCATCAATCGACGGGAAACGACCTCCGCATCGTCGAAGGGGTAGACCCGAAACACCAGGTCCGCCTCACGCCGCTGGAGGCTGTAGGCCCTCGCGCTCGTGATCAGTTCGATCACCACGCTGGGCTGGTGCGCCGCATACTCGGCCAGCACCGGCGTGAGCATGAGTTCGCCGAACCAGTGAGACGACGAGAGGCGGATCACGCCTTCGAGATCCGGGTCCTTGCCCGACATCTCACGCTGAAGTGCAAGCGTCTCGGCCTCGATTCGCTCCGCCCGGGGCAGGACCGCGGCGCCTTCGTCGGTGAGGATGAAGCCCTCGTCCGTTCGATGAAAGAGCGGCTGCCCGATGGCATCCTCGAGCGCACGGAGCCTTCGTCCCACCGTGGGTTGGCTCTGTCCGAGCTGGCGCGCAGCGGCGCCCAGCGAGCCCTCCTTCGCAATGGCCAGAAAGATCCGCAGGTCGCTCCATTCCATGCGCATCGTGTCATTGTGAATGCACTGCCGACGAATGCGCTCGCCGTTACAGGGCAATCTTGTAAGTGACCCGAAGGCTACTTGCCGATGTCGCCGCTGGCCTACCTGGATGGACTCAGGACCTGCCGATCAGTTTTCTCAGGCGCACCTTCAGCGGACTGCTGCCGAAGATGAGTCGCGAATACGAGGCGAACATGCCGCGCGGAAGCACCGCGCCGCCGTAGTAGTAGATGCGATTCTGCGGGGCGGCATGGCGGGTGTCGGGGTGGCGCAGCACCTTCCACAGCAGCCGAAAATCCTTTCCGGCGCCGGAGAGCCAGCGTTCCAGGAAGGTCAGCCAGAGGTAGCCGCCCTGATCGTCGAGCGGCCGCCAGATCCGCGCGGTTCCCGGCTTGGTCTTCTCGAGTTGGTTACGCAGCCAGGCATCGACTCGCTCTGCGCGCTTGCGCGTGGCGCGGATGTTGTCGATGGACACCATCGAGCTGGCCGTCGCGGATGCGCCGTGCACGCGGTACCGGGTCAGCGGCTCGCCGATCCAGGCTGCCGGACTCCGGAGCGTGGCGGCGGCGATGAGCTGCATGTCCTGGTACATGAGGCGGTCCGTGTCGAGCTTGCCGATCGCCTGCAGAAGCTCTCGGCGGAAAGCAAGGGTCGACGTCAGCGAGTGCACGGGACTGATCGCTGCGTCGATCGCCTCGGGCGCGAGCCATCCCTCGGGACCGCCCCCGTTTGCGTAGTAAGGCGCCTGGCCGAGATCGGGGTGCCCTTCGGAGAAACGCCTCATGCGATGGTGCACCCAGCCTGGCAGCAGGCCGTCCACGCGCCGGCGCAGGGCGGCGAGCACCTTCTCGAGACGCTCGGGCTCGATCGCGTCGTCGGCGTCGAGCAGCAGCACCACGTCACCCGAACAGGCGGCGAGCGCCGCATTCGTCGCGCTGCAGATTCCGCCGTTCGGCTGGTGAATGGGCCGCACCTGCGGCGACCGCGCGGCGTAGGCGTCCAGCACCCGTTGGGTCTGGTCGGTGGAGCCGTCGTTGACGACGACGATCTGGTCCGGGCGATGGCTCTGGGCGAGGCAGCTGTCGAGGCATTCGCCGAGAAAGCGGCCGTAGTTGAAACAGATGATCGCAATGCTCACGCGCGGAGATTCTGGCAGGTCCGTGAGCTCGAGAGGCTCAATTGGAAGGCGTTCGCAGGTAGCAGGCATGGCTGAATTCCCAATAAGATCGGGTGAAGCGCCGGCTGCAGCATGGGGGCCAGGACATGCTCCTTTTGTAGGCCGATTTCCCGAAATTGCCGCGCATCCGTCGGTCGGCCGGAGTTCTTCGCCGTCCTTCGGATTGGCGGGAAATTGCGTGAACTATGTCAAGTTTGTCGCGATAACTTCCTGCCCCCGGGACGATCGGTCCTCCGGCGCTCTTAAAGTCGGACCGAAAGGCAACAGCGTTCGGAACGCGCCGGGGAATGGGCCTCGGGCGCGACCGGCGACGTCCTTCATGACATTCAAGAAACTCCGGATCACCGGGCCCGGGGCTGCCCCCTACCAGCTCGGCCAGCCCATGCATGTTTACGACGCCAACATTCTGCTCGGGACGCTGGACCCCGTGCCGGTTGCCAACGGGGGCACCGAAATCCACATCGAGCATTTCGAGCCGACCCGGGTCGTGCGCGAGGAGCAGCGGCACCTCGGGCGGTTGGTGTTTCTCGAGATCTGCGCCTTCATCTCGGAAAATTTCCACCAGGTGCAGGCCATCAGCTTCGCCTTCACGCGCGAAGTGAGCGTGCTGGGCGGCGGCGTCCAGCAGGCGGCCGCGCGCGTCGAGACGATGGACAGCATCGGCGCCGTCAACCTCCAGATCCGGCCCAAGGCGGACGCGCTGCCCGGGCAGTTCGTGGTTTCGGGCCTCTGGCTCTACAGCGAATCCAGCGTGGCGGCGCTGCGCGGGGTGCTTGAGGAACAGCGTGCGCTCTATCGCGCGCGGCCGATCACCGTCGGCGTCGCCGACAAGCCCGGCGTGCGTGCGGCGCTGCGGCGGCTGGTTTCGCGGCGCAAGGGCGCATCGCCCTGAGCTTATCGCGCGCCAGGGCAGGCCCGCCCCAACCCCCGGCGCAGCAGATCACCCCGACCTTGGCGCGGTCGCGAAGCGGATTTCGCCTGCCGCGGGGCAGAGCGGCAGCAGACGAAGCGCGCTTCGCAAGGACCCGCGCCAGACGCCCAGAAAGCGGCACTTTCCGGCTGGCACGGCCTATGCGGAAGCAAGCCCAGTTCTGCCAGAAAGGCCGACCATGAACCGGATGCTGCTGGGCTACAGCCCTGACTTCGATCTCTTCGACGATGCCGATGCCGCGGGGCCCGTGACGGGCCGCGCCAGCCGCAAGGCCGTGGTGTTCGACACCGAGTCCGCGGGCCTTGCCGCCGAGCTGCTCAACGCGGCCGGCGGGCCGCACCTCGGCGCGACTCTCGGGCGCATGGTGCGCGCCCATGCGAGGCCCGGTGCAGTCGACCCGGCGGCCATCGAACTCGTCGCTCTGCTGCGCACCGCGGCCCGGCAGTCGCTGCCGCTGGTGGCCGGTGCGACCGCGCGGCAGGCCGGCACGACCTACAAGCGCATGGGCCGCTTCTTCGGCATCGAGCTCGAAGGACTGACGCCCGAAGACCAGGAATTCGAGCTGGCCCRCCGCTTCGCGCAGCTGACCCGGGAAGCCGCGCAGCAGCTCGCCAGGGCGCCCGCCGGCCTGCCGCCGGCCGCCGCCGCGCGC
>NZ_JBFUIU010000078.1:0-19840 GCF_056401695.1 Variovorax sp. P4_D9 | reverse complement strand
CCGCCTGCACCAGGCTGCCCGCCTGTTCCTGCAGCGATCCCGCGGCCGCCGCAGCCTCTTCCACCAGCGCCGCGTTCTGCTGCGTCACCTGGTCCATCTGCGTGATCGCCTGGTTGATCTGCTCGATCCCCGAGGTCTGCTCCTGGCTGGCCGCCGTGATCTCGCCCATGATGTCGGTCACGCGCTTGACGCTGTCGACGATCTCCTCCATCGTCCGGCCYGCCTCGGCCACCTGCTTGCTGCCTTCCTCGACCTTCTCCACCGAATCACTGATCAGGGTCTTGATCTCCTTGGCMGCCGCCGCCGAGCGTTGCGCCAGGCTGCGCACCTCCGAGGCCACYRCCGCGAAGCCSCGGCCCTGCTCGCCGGCCCTTGCAGCTTCCACCGCCGCGTTCAGCGCMAGGATGTTGGTCTGGAAGGCGATGCCGTCGATGACGCCGATGATGTCGACGATCTTGCGCGACGAGGCGTTGATCGAGCCCATGGTGCCGACCACCTGRCCGACCACGCTGCCGCCCCGGACGGCCACTTCGGAGGCCGAGACGGCCAGTTGATTCGCTTGACGTGCGTTGTCGGCGTTCTGCTTGACGGTGCTGGTGAGTTCTTCCATCGASGCTGCGGTCTGTTCCAGCGAGCTGGCCTGTTCTTCGGTGCGCGAGGACAGGTCCTGGTTGCCGGTGGCGATCTGCGTGCTGACAGTCGACACGTTGGCGACCACGCCGTGCACCTGCTGCAGCGAAGCCTGCAGCGCTGTGCGCATGCCGTCGATCGCGCGCAGCAGCAGGCCGGTCTCGTCCTTGGCGTAGCTGGTTTCCGCAGCCCCGCTGAGGTCCATCGCGCCGATGGCCTGCGCCGTGGCTTCGGCCCTTTTCAGCGGCAGCGTGATGCTGCGCGACAGGCCCCAGGCCAGCAGGCTGCCAAGCACCAGCGACACCGCGGTGCTGACGGCGAGCAGGGTGGTGGTTTGCGCCCGCATCGACTCGGCCCGCAGAGCGGCGGCGTCGAGCCCTGCTCGCTGCAGGTCGACCATCTGCTGAACCCCGGCCAGGTAGTTGACCGAGGTCGGTTCGAAGCGCGCGCTGAAGACGCGGTTGGCGCCTTCGAGATCGCCGGCGAGCTTCAGCTTGCTGACTTCCTCGCGCGCCGCGAGGTATTCCTTGCGCAACTCGCCGACCTTCTGGAACAGCGCCCGCTCCGCGGGCTCGACCATCTGGCCTTCGATGAACTTCTGCAGTTCGTTGGTCTCCTTGATGGAGGCGGCAGTGGCCGGCGCGAAGTAGGCGACCAGGCTCGGGTCGCTGCTCTTGGCGATCGCTGCCGCGCGCTGCACGCCCGCGTTCGTGTGGCGCAGCCAGTCGGCACCGGCGCGCTCGGTCTTGACGTTGTCGTTCACCATGCCCTCGATCTCGACACCGAGATCGCGCAGCTTCAGCACCGCGAACACGCTGCTGGCGAGGAACAGGGCCAGGATGGCGCCCAGCACGAGGGCCAGGCGCCTGCCTATGGAAAGATTGCTCAGAAACATGATCGAGATCCGGGTGGGATGGAGGGGGAACGCTGAGGTATATCGGCGGCAAACCGAAATACTTGAGGCTTCGCTTCATCCGCCCGAATCGCCTGTCGAGCGACCGTGCTTTCGGGGGCGCCGCCTAGACCTAGAACTTGTAGGTGAGCGCGAGGTACGGCACGATCGGATTCAGCTTCAGGCTGGTCTGGCTGGCGGCGACTGGGACGCCATAGGCGGTGGTGGTCAACTTGGCCGTGGTGCGCAGCGGCAGGTAGGAGACCGAGAAGGCCATGCCCCAGTGCGGGTCGAACTGGTACGCGATGCCGGCGTTGAAGACCGCAGTGAAGGAGCTGTCGATCTTGGCCGTGGTCGCGGACAGCGATGCAGCGGGTAGATGCAGCCTGCTCGCGAGGGCGCCCTGCAGGCCCGGCGTGAGCGTCACGTCGCTGTACCAGACATAGGCGACGCCCAGGCCGACGTAGGGACGGAACCTCGCCTGGCCGTCGTTGAAGTAGTACTTGGCCARCAGGGTCGGGCTCCATTGCTTCGCGCTGCCGAGTTCGCCGATCGGGGCCAGCGTGCCTTCGCCGTCGAGCATGAACTTCGGCGGCACGCCCATCACGCCTTCGAGTGCCCAGTGGCTGTCGATGAAGTAGCTAAGGTTCAAGCCGAGCGTGTCGGCATCGCCGACGCTGGCGCCGGAGCCAGGCACCACCACGGGTGCCGGAGCCGTGAAGGTCAGCGGCTTGCTCGAGTCTTGCGTGGCGAAATGCAGCCAGCCTGCGCCAACCTGCCAGTCGCCGGCCTGCTGCGCCAGAGAGCTGGACGCTCCGAGGGCGGTGACGGCCGCCAGTACAAAAAGTCTTGTCTTCATTGTCGAGGTGTTGTGGGTCAAAGGCGGCGACCGAGGGCAAGCCTCGGATGCCGTGGCTCGAAGAAGCGCATCCGTGGCGCCTCTTCGAGCACGAGCCTGCTTCGACCCTGCCGTGCCCTTCAAGTTTCCTGTGGCGCTGTCGATATAGGGGTTGGTTCTCCAGGGATCTGGCTCGCCAGAGAGATCATTGGGCCCGCTTCGTGCGGGCCCTTTTTTTTGCCTTCAAACGCGGCGCTCGCCGCGGCTGCCTCGGTGCGCCTCGCCGAGCCTTCCCCTGCTGCCCTGGCGGAAGAAGGTGGCCCAGTCGCTGCGCTCGCGCACCGCGTCGATGTCGACCAGGTCGTCGGCCAGTGTGATCAGCCGTAGCGCCTCGTCGTTGGGCAGCCTGCGGTTCTCGTAGAGAAAGCGCAGCTGGCAGTCGCCGGCGCTGATGGCGTCGCCGTTGGCCAACGCCCGCTCGCGGATCCGCGTCTTGTTGACGAAGGTCCCGTTGCGGCTGGCCAGGTCGGTCAGCACGAAGCGGTCGCCGGTCCAGTGGATCGCGGCGTGATGGCGGCTGACGCCGAGTCTGTCGATGTGAACCCCGCAGGACGGGTCGCGGCCGATGGTCGTGATCGGCCCCTTGATGTTGACCTGCCGGACGCTGCCGTGGCGGGTCAGGACGATGAGTCTGGACATATCTACTCGCTGAAGATTGGTTGCAGTCACCGCATTTCGGCAATCGGTCGCACTTTCTGAAGACGCAATCCCGAAAATTGAGACATTCGTCGCGCTCACCGCGATCGCGATGCCGCGGCTGGCGATCAAGCGGTTGGTTCGTCCACTACTCTCGGCGCTTTCGGCGATCTGCTTCGCCGTGACCTGTCGAGCGGTGGAAAGAAACTGGCAATGAGAAAAGCGCGCAACGTCTTCTATGTGGTCGACGACCATCCGATGATGAGGAACGCCATTGCGTTGATGCTGCGGCGGCTGCAACCGGCAGCCGGCATCGTCGAGATCGATCGCCTCGACAAGCTGGCCGGCGCGGTCGAGCGCAACGGCGCCGCCGACCTGATCTGTCTCGACCTGAACCTGCCCGACGCCAAGGGCTGCGCTGGCGTGCACGCGGCACGGCGCGAGTACCCCGAAGTGCCGATCGCGGTCTATTCCGCGCTGCCCGCTGCCGACATGGAGGCGCTGTGCCTTTCGGCCGGCGCCGATATCTATATCGAGAAGGCCTCGGATGCCGCCGGCCTGATCAAGGGGCTCAAGAGCGTGCTGAAGACCGGGGAGGACAAGGACGACGCGCCCCCGGCGGAGGCCGAGAGCAGTGCCCGCCTGACCCCGCGCCAGGTGCAACTGGTGCAGCTGATCGCCGAGGGCCTCGGCAATCGCGAGATGGCCGAGCGTCTGGAGATCAGCGAGGACACGGTCAAGGTCCACATGTGGCGCCTGTACCGCCGCATCGGCGTCAACAGCCGGACCCAGGCGCTGCACTATGCGCGCACCAACGGCCACTTGTCGAACGTGGCCGTGAGCCCGGCATAGGCCGGGTACTACCATCCTGTGCAAGGCGTCCGCCGGACGCACGCCCCGCAGGAGAAGCCATGATCGGACGACGAAGCCTTGCCCTCGCCCTGGCAACCCTGCTGGCGGCCTGTGCGAGCCCAGTGACCGTCAAGACCGATTTCGATGCCAAGGCCGATTTCTCCGGCTACCGCAGCTACAGCTGGATCGCAGAACCCAGCGGTGAATCGTCGCTGTTGCCGCAGCCCATCATCCAGGGCATCGATGCACGGCTGCAGGCGCGCGGCTGGAAGCGGGTCGCCGAGGGCGATGTGCATGTCGCGGCCCATGTGACCACGCGCGACGGCCAGACCTACAACACCTTCTACAGTGGCATCGGCCACGACCTCACATGGCTCGGCTTCGGCCCGGTGCCGTCGAGCGTGACGATGTCGACCAACCCCTACCGGGCCGGCACGCTGGTGGTCGACATGTTCGACGCCAGGAGCCGGCGGGCGATCTGGCGTGCCAGCGTGGAGGGTGTGTTGCCAGACGATCCGGCGCGGCTCGATGCGTCGGTGCAGCGCACGCTGGACCGGATGTTCGCCGACTTCCCGCCAGGGTCGCGGGCCGGCCGCTAGCCGCAGTCCGAGGCCGCGCCGGCCAGCGCCGGCCCCACCACCGTCTCGAGTTGCCCGCGCAGCCAGCGATGGATCGGATCAGTCTGGTGGCGCAGGTGCCAGACCATGTACATCGGCATCGACGGACAGGTCACGGGCACCGGCGCCATGTCGAGGTCGCGCAGCAGGTGGACGCGCAGCAGGCTGGGCAGCGTGGCGATCGATACGCCGCCCCGCAGGAAAGGGCCGATGCCCGCGAAGCTCGGCAGCTGGGCAACGAAGCGCCGCTGCATCCCGCGTTCGGCCAGCACCTCATCGATGTCGAGCCGACGCCGAGGCTCGTACAGCACCGTCACGTGGTCGGCGGCCAGATAGTCGTCCTGGGTCTGCGGCGGCTCTCGCTGGCTGGCATCGTAGAAAACCCGGTACTGGTCCTCGAACAGGCGCTTCTGCACAACATCGCTGGCGCACGGCGGGCGCGGCGTGATCACGAGCTGGCAGTGTTCGTCGCGCAGCATCTCGGCGGTTGGCGCGCCGGAAGAAATCACGCGCAGCGCGAAGCCCGGCGCCTGTCGCCGGACATGCCGCAGCAGCGCGGGCAGCAGCAGGTCTCGCTGCAGGTCGTTGGCGGCAATCGTCAGCGTGGCGGCGAGCTCGGCCGGATCGAAGCCGGCGGCATGGCTGAAGCTGTGCAGCTCGTCGAGCATCACGCGCGCGMGCGATGCCAGCGAGTGCGCATGCGCCGTGGCCACGATGCCGCGGCCTGACTTCACGAACAGAGGGTCGCCGACGATGGCGCGGAGCTTGTCGAGCAGATGGCTGACGGCGGATTGGGTGACGCCCAGGCGCTGCGCCGCGCGCGTGACCGACCCTTCTTCGAGCACCGCCAGCAGCAGTTGCAGCAAGTGGCCGTCGAGGTCCAAATGATCGAATCGGCTCATGGCTGGAATGAGTATCCGTGCGTTGATCGGGCGATGCCCCCGAGTTGATACTGAACCCATCGCGCCGGCAACGACATGTCGCGCGAAAGTTGATTCGGATCAAGGCGCTACGCACAACGACCCAGGAGACTCTCTTGCCAACACCCAATCCAAGGCAGCCCATACCGGGCACCACCATCTTCGACGGCGAGCAGGCCCGCAAGGGCTATGCGCTCAACAAGATGTGCTATTCATTCAACCAGGCCGCGAACCGGGCCGCCTTCGTCGCGGACGAAGACGCTTACTGCGCGGCGTACGGGCTTAACCCCGAGCAGCGCGAAGCGATCCGCAATCGCAACGTGATGCAGCTGATCGAGGCCGGCGGCAACGCCTACTACCTCGCCAAGTTCGCCGGCATCTTCGGTCTCGACATGCAGGACATCGGGGCCCAGCAGACCGGCATGACCAAAGACGAATTCAAGGCCAGGCTGCTGGCCGCGAGGGGTTGAGCCATGGCAAGAATCGTTGGTGGCATCACCACCTCCCACGTGCCGGCGATCGGCCGAGCGATCGACAAGGGCCTGCAGCACGACCCCTACTGGAAGCCGTTCTTCGACGGATTCCCGCCGGTGCGCGACTGGCTCGCGAAGGTCCGGCCCGACGTCGTCGTGCTGATCTCGAACGACCACGGGCTGAACTTCTTCCTCGACAAGATGCCGACCTTCGCGATCGGGGCGGCCCCGGAGTATCGCAACGCGGACGAAGGCTGGGGCATTCCGAGCCTGCCGCCGCTGAAGGGCGACCCGGTCCTGTCATGGCGCCTGATCGAATCGCTGGTCGCCGAGGACTTCGACCTCACCACTTGCCAGGAGATGCTGCTCGACCACGCGTCCATGCTGCCGATGGCGCTGTGCTGGCCCGACATGAAATGGCCCGTGCGCGTGCTGCCGGTGTGCGTCAACACGGTGCAGGCGCCGCTGCCGTCCGCGGCCCGCTGCTTGCGGCTGGGCCAGGCGATCGCGCGCGCAGTGGCCGCGTGGCCCGGCGACGAGCGCGTGGTCGTGATGGGCACGGGCGGGCTGTCGCACCAGCTCGATGGCGAGCGTGCCGGTTTCATCAACAAGGACTTCGACCTGCGGTTCATGGAGAGCATGCGCTCCGACCCGGCGTGGGCCACCCGCTTCTCGACGGTCGAACTGGTGCAGCTCGCAGGCACCCAGGGCGTGGAGCTGCTCAACTGGATGGTCGCGCGCGGCGCCTTGCCCGAGAAGGTGCGCGCGGTGCACAGCAACTACCACATCCCGATCTCGAACACGGCGGCGGGGCTCATGGTGCTCGAGCCGCTGGTCTGAGCAGCAGGCCTATCCGGCCACGGTCCGACAGGCCGCGCGCACGATGCGGTCGGTCGGATTGGGTTCCATGTCGCGGAACAGCACCGGCCGCGGATTGCTGGCATAGTCGGTCACGTTGTGCGGCTCGCCGGCCCACAGCGGCACCGGATAGTAGGTCGCGTGCATGTAGCTGCCTTTCCTGGCGCGGCAGTCGAACACCACCCGCGCCTCGTAGGAGCGATAGGGCAGCTGTTCCCAATTGACGCGCGGGGAGGCGCGGCTCACGCGCAGCTTCATGGTCTTGCGCTGGCCCTCGACCCGGGTGGCCACCGGGTCGACCTGGACCGTGTCCACCGAGGGATCGCCGGGATTGCCCGTGACGGTGAACCATTGGGTTTCGGCTTGGGCGGCTTGGCAGCCCACCCAGGCGAACAACACCAGGCACGTTCTCACATCGACTCCTTCATTGGCGATCGAATCGATTCTAGCCAGCGGCCGATGCGCCATCCCCATCGACTGGGGGGTCAGTCGGGCCGGATCACCTCGGGGTCGTGCGCGCCGGCATGCAGCCGCCCGACCTCGGCGGCGCGCCGCGTCAGCACCGCGCGCTGGTTGATGTAGCCCTTGTCGGTGATCTCTCCGGCGTCGATGTCCGGCTGCTCGGCGAGCACCAGCGCGCGCATCGGGCATTGCGAGGAGCCGGCGCCGGCATCGCGCAATTCGCGCATCACGCGACGCAATGCGGCATGCAACAGCTCCGGTGGTTGCGCCGCGGCCTGTGGGCTGGCGAAGACCAGCATGCCGATCTCGTCGCGGTCGTGGCCGGTCAGCACGATGTCCTGCACCAGCGGCGCCAGTCGCGACACCAACTGGACGCGCAGCGTGCCGACCGAGACCCAGGTGCCGCTGCTGAGCTTGAAATCCTCGGCGACGCGGCCCTGGAAGATCACGCCGCGTTCGGGCCGGTCGGCGTCTGCGAGCAGGCCGGCATCGCCGATGCGGTAATAGCCCTCACCGTCGAAGGCCTCGGCACTCTCGCGCGGCGCATCGAGGTAGCCCGGGAACACCGACACGCCCTTGACCCGCATCTCGAGCTTGTCGCCGTTGGGCACGAACTTCAGCTCCAGCCCGGGCAGCGGCGCGCCGATGCAGCCGGCGCCGTCGAGCCGCCAGTGGGCCGAGGTGATGGCCGGCGAGGTCTCGGTCGCGCCCCACGACGTGGTGAGCCATAGCGGCTGCGTGGGCCGCGCGCGCAGGGCCACCGCCTCGAGCCGCTGCCATGTCGATGGCGCCAGTGCCGCCGCGGCGTAGAAGGCCAGCCGCAGCCGCGACATCACTTCGGCGGCCAGCGCCGGGTCGGCCTCGAGGAAGGGCAGCATTATGTCGAAGCCGCGCGGCACGTTGAACAGCAGCGTCGGACGCACCTCGCGCAGGTTGCGCAGCGTCTTCTCGATCAGCCCCGGCGCCGGCCGGCCTTCGTCGATGTAGAGCGCGCCGCCGTGGCACAGCACCATGTTGAAGTTGTGGTTGCCACCAAAGGTGTGGCTCCACGGCAGCCAGTCGACCAGCACGGGCTTCTCGGCCGCGAGGAAACGCCAGGTCTGGGCCATCATCTGCTGGTTGGCGCACAGCATGCGGTGGCTGTTGATCACCACCTTGGGCCGGCCGGTCGAGCCCGAGGTCAGCAGGTACTTGGCATGGTCGTCGGGCAGGATCGCGTCGAAGGCCTGCATCACTGCGGACGTCTCCTTCGCCTGCATCAGCCGCTCGAAGGGCAGGGCGCCCGGATGCGCCTCGGCATGGCGGCTGAACACCGTCGGCGCGCCGATGCCGCTGCCTTCGAGCGCCGCGCCATAGACCTTCGCGTCCGAGGCGTAGACCAGTGCCGGATCGAGCGCGCGCAGCATGCCGTGCAGCCGCGCCGGGTCCTTTGCCATGCGCGAGTAGGCGCTCGACAGCGAGCAGGCGGTGCGGCCGATGTGCATCGTGGCTAGCATCAGCACCGCGTGGTCGATCGCGTTGTCCGACAGGATCACGACCGGCCGGTGCTTCGGCACGCCGAGGTCGAGCAGGCTTTGTGCCACCGCGCCGACCGCATGGCGCAGTGCGCGGTAGTCGAGCCTGCGCCAGCCCGCGCCGGTCTCGTCGCGTTCAGCCAGCGCCAGCGCCTCGGGCGCCTCGCCGGCCCAGCGTTCGAGCCAGTCGCCGATGCAGCGCGCATAGGGCTTGAGTGCCACCGGCGAGCGCAGCGCGAAAGAGCCGTCGTCGAAGTCGATTCGCACCGTGCGCGGCGGCGCGATCTGGCTCTCGTCGTCGAGGAAGCCGTTGCTGTGCATGTCTTGTCTCCGGGGCACTACGACCCTCTTGGTTATTCGAGCGCGGTCGTGGCGGCCTTGGCGCGGATCAGGTTCAGCAGCAGGATGTCGCGCGCCGCTTCGAGTTCGGCGCTGCTGCGCTCACCGAGCTCCGCCGCCACGCCCTCGGCCACCTGCTGCTTGAGCGCCGCGGTCATCGACGGTGCGCCCAGGTCGTGCCACCAGTCCTCGATCGGGCCGCCCAGATGCTCGAGCAGGTGCGCGATGCCGCCGGCGCCGCCCGAGAGATGCAGGTTCATGAACGGCCCCATCAGCGCCCAGCGCAGGCCCGGGCCGTGCGCGATGGCGGTGTCGATGTCGGCCACCGAGGCCACGCCCTGCTCGACCAGGTGGAAGGCCTCGCGCCACAGCGCCGCCTGCAGGCGGTTCGCGATGTGGCCCTTGACCTCGCGCCGGACGTGGATCGGCCGCTTGCCGATCGCGGTGTAGAAGGCCATCGCGCGCGCGATGGCGTCGGCCGAACTGCGCTCGCCGCCCACCACCTCGACCAGCGGGATCAGGTGCGGGGGGTTGAAGGGATGGCCGAGCACCACGCGCTCCGGGTGCCGGCATTCGGACTGCACCGCGCTGATCGCCAGCCCCGACGAACTCGACGCCAGCAGCGTGGTCGGCCGCGCCGCGGCGTCCATGCGCCGGAACAGGTCGATCTTGATGTCGATGCGCTCGGGCCCGTTTTCCTGCACGAAGTCGGCGCCGGCCACCGCGTCCTCGAGCCGCGCGTGGAAGCGCAGCCGGTCGGGCGAGGCACCGTCGGCGAGCCCGAAGCGCTCCATCGTCGGCCAGTGCTGCGCCACCGCTTCGCGCAGCCGGGCCTCGGCGCCCGGCGAGGGATCGGTGGCGTCGACTTCGAGCCGGCGGGCCAGGAAGTAGGCGGTCCAGCTGGCGCCGATGACGCCGGTGGCGACCACCGCCACCCGTTTCACATCCGAGGCAATGCTGATCATTGGGCGGGTCCCGGCGATCTCAACGCGGCGCGAATTCGGGCCGTGGCGCGCCGACGCGCGGCAGGCCCATGATCTCGCGCGCCTCGACCGGCGTCGCCGGCTCCATGTCCATTTCGCGGATGACTCGCACGATCCGTTCGGTCAGCTGCAGGTTGGTCGCCAGTTCGCCGTGGCGGTAGTAGAGGTTGTCCTCGAGCCCCACGCGGGCGTGGCCGCCGAGCAGCAGCGCCGCGATGTTGGCCTCGAGCTGCGACGGGCCGATGCCGCTGACGCCGAAGATCGCGCCCTTCGGCAGCGTGTCGACCATCATCTGCAGGTTACGCGGCGAATACGGCATCGCATTCTGGAAGTTGCGGTGCACGTTCATGACCAGGTTGATGAAATAGGGCTCGTCGTCGAGGCCCTCCTGGATCAGCGTCGTMGTGTCCTGCAGGATGTGGGTCGGGCTGAACACCTCCCACTCGGGCTTGATGCCGCGCGCCTTCATGCCGGCGGCCAGCTCGCGGCCCTTGGGCAGCGGGGTGTCCATGAGGATCTCGCGGCCCTCGAACGAGAGGTTCAGCGTGGTGGCGTCGAGCGTGCACATCTCGGCCCCGGCGTCCATGCCCTTGATGCGCTCCTCGAAGGCGATCTCCCAGCGGTTGCCGGGCAGCGGCTTGATCATGTCGCCGTGCACGCCGCCGCCGGTCGAGTTGTTGATCACGATGTCGCAGCCGGCGGCCCGGATGCGGGTGTTGATGTCGCGGTAGACGTCCGCGTTGCAGGTGGCGCCGTCGTCGGGCCGGCGGGCGTGCAGCGCGACCACGCTGGCGCCGGCGCGCCAGCAGGCCACCACGTCGGCGGCGATCTCGGCGGGCTGGGTCGGGAGGTGGGGATTCTGCGACTTGTAGGCCATGCCGCCGGTGGGGGCGATGGTCACGATCACTTTGCGCTTCGACATCGTGGAGTCTCCTTTGATCAGCGGAGTATTATTTTTGGCTTCCCGTACCCGCGCAGTCATCGCAACGACATTTGGGATCAGGGTTTACGAGGCGAAAGCGTTCATGCCCCACAAGCCGACACAGAGACAACACGCCGCGCTATCGCTGTCCATCCCGGGCCTGCTCGAGGTTTCGGGCTGGTTCCCGGACCTCGACGCCGAGGCTCAGGCGCGCGTGCTCGACGAGATGCGCGAGGAGCATGTCGCCGCTGGCGCCGCCCTGTGCCGGCGCGGCGACACGCCGCTGCACTGGTACGGGACGCTGGAAGGCCTGCTCAAGTGGTCGATCACCGCGGACGACGGCCGCTCGGTGACCTTCGGCGGCCTGTCGGTCGGCAGTTGGTTCGGCGAGGGCACCCTGCTGCGCGCAGTGCCGCGCACGGCCGACATCATCGCGCTGCGCGACAGCCGGGTGGCGGTGCTGCCGATCGAGACCTTCGAATGGCTGCACCGCACGCAGATGAGCTTCAACCACTTCCTGCTGATGCAGATCAACGAGCGCCTGCACTGGTTCATGGGCAACTATGCGGCGCAGCGGCTGCTCGACGCCGACAGCCAGGTGGCACGGGCGATCGCCGGGCTGTTCCATCCCTGGCTGCATCCGCTGGGGCAGGCGCACCTGGAGACTTCCCAGGAGGAGATCGCCAATCTGTCGGGGCTGTCGCGGCAGCGCTGCAATGCGGCGCTGAACCGGCTGCGGGCCGCGGGGCTGCTGCAGATCGAATACGGGGGGATCACGGTGGTCGATCTTGAGGGATTGCGGCGCTTCGTGGACCAGATCTGAGCGGCAGGGTTCGGTCTGGACTTGGTTCATCCCGCGGCGTAGCATCGTCGGGCCCCTTGCCGCCCGAGCCGCGGCGACAAGGCGACATTCGTGCGGCGCCAATGGAGGTTCGTATGAGCTATCACCTGGAAGGACGCCTCCTGGAGGTGTGCAACTGCAACGTGCTGTGCCCCTGCTGGATCGGCGAGGACCCCGACAACGGCACCTGCGACACCATCGTCGCGTGGCGCATCGACAAGGGAACCATCGACGGCGTCGACGTGGGCGGCAACACCATCGCAGCCGTGGCGCATGTGCCGGGCAACATCCTTGAGGGCAACTGGACCGCGGCCATCTTCGTCGACGACCAGGCGTCGAAGGCCCAGGAGGAGGCACTGCTGAAGGTCTACACCGGCCAGGCCGGCGGGCCGATCGCCGACCTCGCCAAGCTCATCGGCCAGGTCGTGTCGGTGGAGCGGGCGCCGATCCGCTTCACGGTGAACGAAGGCAAGGGCGAACTGGAAATCGGCAAGGACTACTACGCCGAACTCGAGCCCTATCGCGGCGCCACCGGCGGCCAGACCACCCTCTCCGACACCGTGTTCTCGACCGTGCCGGGTGCGCCGGTCTTCGTCGGCAAGGCCCCGACCTATAGGTCCAAGAATGCCGCCCTCGGCATCGACCTCGACATCAAGAACCACAACGCCCTGCAGAGCACCTTCGTCTTCGACGCCTGAGCGCCTGCCCTATGAGCCTCACCGCGGGCGCCACGCCGGCGCGGCCACCGCCGAGCAGCGCCTCGCGCCACCTCCGGGTGTTCCTGCCGGTCCTGACTGCGCTGGTGGCGCTCGCGTGGCTCATGCTGTGGGCCTGGGCGCGCAGCCCGTACGGACGTTATCTCGCGCACGATGACTGGACGGCGTCGGGACCGGCGGCCTTTCTGTGCCGTGCCGTGCCGGCCGGCGCCGTGGTGCTGCCGCTGCTGCTCTACGCCGCCGCGTGGATTCTCATGACCGCCGCCATGATGCTGCCGACCACATTGCCCCTCTTCAACGCCTTCGATCGGTTGACGGCCGAGCGCCCCGACCATGGGCGCCTCCTGGTGCTGCTCGGCCTGGGCTACATGGCGGCGTGGGGGGGCTTCGGGCTGCTGGCGCATGCGCTACACAGCGGGATGCTGTCGCTGCTTGCCAGGGAGCCTGCGCTCGCCTGGAATGGCTGGATGATCGGCGCCGCGACGATCGGCCTGGCCGGCGCCTTCCAGTTCAGCAAACTCAAGCACCGTTGCCTGGACAAGTGCCGCACACCCCTGAGTTTCGTCATCGAGCACTGGCGCGGGCAGGCGCAGGCGCGTCATGCCTTCATGCTCGGCGTGCACCACGGCGTGTTCTGCGTCGGCTGCTGTTGGGCGCTGATGCTGTTGATGTTCGCGCTCGGCACCGGCAGTCTGGGCTGGATGCTGCTGCTCGCCGCCGTGATGGCGGTCGAAAAGAACGTTCGCTGGGGCCGGCGTCTCAGCACGCCGCTCGGAATCGCGCTGCTGGCCTGGGCCATCGTCCTGGTGGCGACCCATGCCTGAGGCGCGTGGCGGCGACCGGCCCGCGCTGCGGACGATCCTCCTCACCGCGGCGGCGATGCTCGCCTTTGCCGCCAACTCGCTGTTGTGCCGGCTTGCATTGCAGCGCAGGGGCATCGATCCGGCCAGCTTCAGCAGCATCAGGCTGGTTTCGGGCGCGCTCACGCTCGCCGTCATCGTCCGTGTCCGGCCGGGCCAGCCGTCGCAGGGGCGCACCGACTGGCTCGCCGCGGCAATGCTGTTCGCCTATGTCGCGCTCTTCTCGTTTGCCTATCTCAGCCTGTCGGCGGGCACCGGTGCGTTGATTCTGTTCGGCGCGGTTCAATTGACGATGTTCAGCGTGGGGCTGCGCGCCGGCGAGCACTTCGGAGCCGTCGCGTGGACTGGTCTGGTGCTGGCCGTCGCCGGGCTGGTCTATCTCGTGTCGCCGGGCGTGGCGGCGCCGCCGCTGCTGGGGGCCGCATCGATGGCCATCGCCGGCGTGGCCTGGGGCGTGTACTCACTCCGCGGCCGCGGCGTCGCCGACCCRCTGGCCGCGACGGCGTCCAACTTCGCGCGGGCGGCGCCGATGGCGCTGCTGCTGAGCCTGCTGTTCGCCGCCAGGGCGCAGGCGGATCCCGGTGGGGTCGCCCTGGCGATCGCCTCCGGCGCCCTCACATCCGGCATCGGCTATGTCATCTGGTATGCCGCCCTGCCGGGGCTGTCCGCCATGCGCGCCGCCACCGTGCAGTTGTCGGTGYCGCCCATCGCCGCATTCGGTGGGGTCCTGTTCCTGGCGGAGTCGATCACGCCGCGTCTGGCCGTGGCCTCCGCGGCGATCCTCGGCGGCATCGCGCTGGTGCTGACCAGCCGGTTGCGCAAGGCGTAGCCTGACGCCGGTGGCTTGCGATTTCCTGTCGCGGCCCTTCAGGAAAGTCCGGCCGCTGCCGATAGCGCAGCGGCCCTGAGCCGCGACGCCAAACCATGACCACGACCGAATTTTCCACGCCCGAGGCGCTGCTGGCCCGGCTCGACGCGCAGGGCTGGATGCCGCTTGTCCGTATCGGGGAAGCGCTGACCTCGCTCGGCATGATCACGGAAACGAGCAGCTGCGTGCCGGGCTGGCCGAACAACAGCGTGACCGCAGCGTGCCGCCGGGCGAGACACTCGTGCGCATGGGCGCCATGACCCGTGCGGACCTGAAGCCGCGATCGCACACAAGATGGGCTATCCGCTGGTCGACCTCGACAACTTTCCGGACTCCGCCGAAGCGCTGCAAAGGGTCAGCCACTGCGCGGCGCAGCGCCTGCGGGTCATGCCGTTGATGGTTTCGGGCGGGCGCCTGATCGCGATGCTCGGGACACGTCGAGCCACCGCGCGGCCCTCGACGAGCTAGAGTTCATCGCCCAGGCGAAGGTGGTTCCGGTGCTCGCGCACTGTCGCAACCTCGACCAGGTGCTGCGACGGGCTTACGAGAAGATCGGCGCGGAATGCCAAGGCGGTCATCGACGACCCGTCCCGGCCCTTGGAGTTCGACCTCGGCGCCAGCGATCTGCTGCAGACGCGAGAGATTGAGGATTGCGCCCATGCCAGCGAGGACGCGCCGATCGAGCAGTCCGACAACTCGCTGGTGCGCCTGGTGAACCGGATGATCATCGAGGCGCATGCCGAGGGCGTCTCGGACATTCATGTCGATAGCTATCCGGGGCGCGAAAAGATCCGGATCCGCTTCCGGCGCGACGGCCGTCTCTACACCTATCTCGAGCTGCCGCCGAGCTATCGCAACGCGATCATCGCGCGGATCAAGATCATGTGCGATCTCGATATCAGCGAGAAGCGCAAGGCGCAGGACGGCCAGATCAACTTTTCGAGATTCTCGGCCCAGCATCCGATCGAGTCGCGGGTGGCGACCATCCCGACCAACAGGGCTGGAAGACGTGGTGATGCGCATTCTGGCCTCGGCCAAGGCGATCGCGCTGGAGGACCCGGGTCTGACCTCGCGCAACCTTCACAAGCTGCGAGAAGCCGTGGAGCGTCCCTATGGCCTCGTGCTGTGCGTCGGGCCGACCGGGTCCGGCAAGACGACGACGCTGCACTCGGCGCTGATGCACATCAACACGCCGGAGCGAAAGTTCTGGACCGCCGAAGATCCGGTGGAAATCACGCAGCCGGGCCTGCGCCAGGTGGAGGTGAACCCGCGCATCGACTGGACATTCGCCAAGGCCCTGCGTGCATTCCTGAGCGCCGATCCGGACGTGGTCATGGTCGGCGAGATCCGTGACGAGGAGACCGCGAAGATGGCCGTCGAGGCTTCGTTGACGGGCCACCTGGTCCTCTCGACTTCCTATCGCGACAGGAACCCTGTCGGCGACGTCGACCTCTCCGCTATCGCCGCTTCATGGCGGTGTGGCAGTTCTGGCTGCTAGGAGAGTACGCAGGACGGGTTCCGGTCTGGGGTTCGCAGGCGATTCCGACGGACTATCTCCGTCGGCAGGTCACGATGCTGCGCAATTGGGAGAGGCTGGAACTGCCGCTGTAAGTCCGCGGCCTTCGTGGTTCCGATTGACAACACCCTTGCCGCCGACCAAGCTTTCATTTGGAGGAACGGTCATGAACCAACGACGGGCTTTCATGATTGGCGTAACCGCCGCAGCGATGTTGTCTAACCATGGCGCGAGCGCCCAGACAAAGAAGGCGCCGGCCGCTGGCACGGAGAGCGAGTTGCGCAACGCCATCGCGCAATTCGAGAAGGCTTGGAATCAGCACGACGTCGATGCCGTGCTGGCACTGATGACGGAGGACGTCTGGTTCACGCAAGCGCTCGACTACTACGGGCGCATGAAGGGTAAGAAGGCGGTGAAACCCGCCTTCGAGTACGACGTCAAGAGTACCGACCTCAGATGGGAGGTGAAGCGCGTCCGCATGATGCCTGACGGAACAGCCAGCGTCGTGTTGCGTCAGGTCGGTTTGATTCCGCCCAAGACCGATGGAAAGTACAAGCGCGAAGACGTGAGCGAACCCAGCTTCAGTCGCTGGCGTCTCGAGAGCGGCAAGTGGAAGTTGTTCTTCTTCACGTCAAACAAGGGCTGGGCTCTGGATGAAATGAAGAAGGACGGATTGGATTAGCAAGACTCCAGTCAAAGTCGTTTTCTATAGAACACGCGCTCGTAGCCGCCTTGGGCTCGGCGGTCGTACTCAACGTAGCCAATTTTTGGATAGAGCACCTGGTTCTCTGACATTTTGGAGTTTGTGCAGAGGTAAATCGACTCGAAGCCGCGTCGACGAGCCTCGCCTTCGGCAAACTCCAAGAGGGCGCGGCCCACCCCGGTACCGTGCGTCTGCGGGGACGCTGCGACAGTATCAATGTAGAAGCCGTCTTCGGTCTCATACTGAACCAGAACGCCAACCACCCGTTCCTGTCGTTCCGCGACCCAGACTTTCCCTTCGGCGGCGAGTGCAGCATAGTCGGAGAGCATCGGAGCCGGCGGCCTGCCGATTCGCTCCACGTAGGGCTCGAATGCAGCGTTGACGCAGGCCGCCGTCGCAACGGCGTCGCCCTGGTGGGCTGCACGGACTGTGATTGCAGATGCTGTCGTCATCGCTAGCCTCAACCCTGTCGGCGAATCTCTCGGGGCGCGCAGCGCACTGAAGCGCGTCAAACACCGAGCAGTTCTTCGAGCGCGGCCGGTTCGGCGACGAGGTCGGCGGACGGCCCGTGCCGCACGATCTTCCCCTTCTCCATCACCACCGCGCGGTCTGTGTGCCCGAGCACCTTGCGCCAGTCGCGGTCGACGATCAGGGTGGCGATGCCGGTGGAGCGGATGCCGGCGATCACGCGCCAGATCTCGGCCACGATCAGCGGCGCCAAGCCTTCGGTCGCCTCGTCGAGGATCATCAGCCGCGGGTTGGTCATCAGCGCACGGCCGATCGACAGCATCTGCTGCTCGCCGCCCGAGAGCTGCTGGCCGCCGTGCGAGAGCCGCTCGGTCAGCCGCGGGAAGGTTGCCATCACGCGATCGAAGGTCCATTCGCGCTTGCCGTCGATGCCGGCGCGCGCGCTCATCACGAGGTTTTCGCGCACCGACAGGTTCGGGAAGATGCCGCGCCCCTCGGGCACGTAGCCAATGCCGCGCCGCGCCATCTTCTCGGGCGTCCAGCCGGTGACTTCCTGGCCGTCGAGTCTGACGTGGCCGGAAGCCGGCCGCACGTAGCCCATAAGCGAGCGGATCAGCGTGGTCTTGCCCATGCCGTTGCGGCCAAGCAGGCCGACCGACGTCGCGGCCGGGATCTCGACGTCGACGCCGCGCAGGATGTGGCTGTCGCCGTAGTAGGTGTTCAAGCTTTCGATCTTCAGCATCTCAGTTTTCCACCTTGCGATTGCGCGAACTGCGACGCATCGAACGCTGCTGAAATTCGAGGCGGGCCGCAGGGGAGGAGGCCGCAGGCCGGGGGACATTCGCGGAGCAGAGTACGCCGTCGAGGTGAGCCCGCCCCAGCTCGACGAGTCCGCATCGATTCGAAAAGCTCGGTGCCATCTAGTGATCCTCGCCGAGATAAGCGGTGCGCACGTCGGGATTGGTCCGGATCGACGCTGGATCGCCGGTCGCGATCACCGTGCCGTTGACCATCACCGTGATGCGGTCAGCGATGCGGAACACCGCGTCCATGTCGTGCTCCACCAGCAGGATCGCGTGCTGTGCCTTGAGGTTGGCGAGCAGGCCCAGCATGCGCTCGGTCTCCTCGGCGCCCATGCCGGCCAGCGGCTCGTCGAGCAGCAACACGCGCGGCTTGGTCGCCAGGCACATCGCGACCTCGAGCTGGCGCTTGGCGCCGTGGCTCAAGGTGCCGGCGATGCGCTCGGCCACGCTGTCGAGGCCGGCCGCGGCCAGCGCCTCGCGGGCGCTGGCGTTGCTCTCGGCGCAGCGGCTCGACGATTGCCAGATCGCCCACGGCCGCGGCGTCGCGGCTTGTGCGGCGAGACGACAGTTCTCGAGCACCGTGAACTCCGGGAAGATCGTGGTGCGCTGGTAGCTGCGCCCGACACCTGCCAGCGCGCGGCGGAACTGCGCGCGCGTCGTGATGTCCTCGCCGTCGAGCGCGATGCGGCCATCGGAGGCATCGATCTCGCCCGACAGCATGTTGATCAATGTCGACTTGCCGGCGCCGTTGGTGCCGATCACCGCATGCACTTCGCCGCGGCGCAGGTCGAGCGTCACGGCGTTGACCGCGACCAGGCCGCCGAAGCGGCGGGTGAGTGTTTCGACGGCCAGCAACGTGCTCACGATGCAGCCCCCTTAGGCGACAGCCGCGCCGTGATGCCGATGATGCCCTTGGGCAGCAGGGCGACGAAGGCGATGATCGCCAGCCCCAGCGTCAGCTGCCAGTGGTCGGCCATCGGGCCGACCAGCGCATGCGTGGAGAGCAGCTCCTTCAGAAGAGTGAACGCCACCGCGCCGATCACCGCGCCGCGCAGGTGGCCGAGGCCGCCCAGGATGATCATCAGCAGCACCTCGCCGGAGTTGTGCCACGCCAGCAGTTCGGGGTTGACGACGCCGTCGCGCGAGGCGACCAGAAAGCCCGCCAGCCCGGCGAGCGCGCCGGCGATCACGAAGGCCGCGAGCTTGTAGCCGTAGACCGGGAAGCCGGCCGCGCGCATGCGCTGCTCGTTGACGCGGATGCCGGCCAGCGCGGCGCCGAAGCGCGAGCGCCGGATCAGCGCCAGCAGGCCGTAGGTGGCCACCAGCGCCGCCAGCACGAAGTAGAACTGCACGCCGCGGTTCTCCATGTCGAGCGCACCGAGTGCCGGGCGGATGTACATGTAGATGCCGTCGCTGCCGCCGCCGAGCGCGGTGTCGTGGAAAACGAAGAAGGCCATCTGCGCGAAGGCCAGCGTGACCATGATGAAATAGACGCCGCGGGTGCGCAGGCTCAGCGCGCCGACCGCCAGCGCATAGGCCGCGGCACACCCCATGGCCAGCGGCAGCAGGAACGCGATCGAGCCGCCCTCCTTGCCCGAGCCGAGCACCGTGGCATAGGCGCCGATGCCGTAGAAGGCCGCATGGCCCAAGCTCACGAGGCCGGTCATGCCGACCAGCAGTTCGAGGCTCAGCGCGAAGATCGACAGGATCATCACCTTGACGACCAGGTCGGACATGTAGGGGCTCAGCATCGGGCCGAGCACCGCCAGCGCGATGGCGCACAGCAGGGGCAGCAAGTGGTTCAGTTTGGTCATCATCAGCTCTTGCGTCCCATCAAACCCTCGGGGCGCCATATCAAGACGATGGCCATGAGCACGTAGATGCCCATGCCGCTGAGTTCGGCGAAGAAGACCTTGCCGAAGGTGTCGACGAAGCCGACCAGCAGCGAGGCCACCAGCGCGCCGGTGATCGAGCCGATCCCGCCGATCACCACCACCACGAAGCAGATGATCAACACGCTCGCGCCCATGCCCGGGTAGACCGAGGACATCGGAGACCGAGGACATCGG
>NZ_JBFUIU010000077.1:0-19848 GCF_056401695.1 Variovorax sp. P4_D9 | reverse complement strand
GCCCAGCGGCGTGAAGGAGTCGTGCATGCCATTGACCGCCCCGCAGGATGCCGCCGTAGTGATGGCGGCGAACAGCCCCGAGGCCGTGATGCCGAAGCGCACTTCCTTGCCTTCCATGTTGCCGCCGGCCTGCAGCGCGCTGGATGCTTGGTCCACGCCGAGCGGCGGCAGCAACGGATTGCCGGCCTGCTCGGCCGGGATGACCGCGATCACCGCCAGCACGAACATCACCGTCATCGCCGCCAGGATGGCCCAACCTTGTCGTTGATCGCCAACCACGCGCCCGAAGGCGAAGCACAGCGCGGCCGGAATCAGGAAGATCGCCAACATCTGCACGAAGTTGGCCAGCGCCGTGGGGTTCTCGTAGGGATGCGCCGAATTGGCGTTGAAGAAGCCGCCGCCGTTGGTGCCGAGCATCTTGATTGCCTCCTGCGAGGCGACCGGGCCCATGGCCAGCGTCTGCGTGGTGGTGCTCGCGTCTTCGGTCACCGGATTGCCCTGGGCGTCCTTCACCGGCTGGCCCGCCGCATCCAGCTTGGGGTTCTGGTAGGCCGTGGTTTCCACCGTGGTCACGGTCTTGTAGGCGTCGAAATTCTGGATCACGCCCTGGCCGGCGAAGAAGATTGCAAGCACGAACGAGATCGGCAGCAGCAGCCACAGAGTGACGCGCGTCAGGTCGACCCAGAAATTGCCCACCAGGCCCTTGCCGTCCGTGCTGCGCGCAGCGAAGCCGCGGGCCAGTGCGAAGGCCACCGCGATCCCAGTGGCGGCCGAGAAGAAGTTCTGCACGGTGAGCCCGAGCATCTGCGTCAGGTAGCTCATGGTCGACTCGCCGGCATAGCCCTGCCAGTTGGTGTTGGAGACGAAGCTCACGGCGGTGTTGAAGGCCGAGTCCGGCGAGACGGCCGCCATGCCCGCGGGATTGAACGGCAGCACCGATTGCAGCCGCTGCAGGCCGTAGACGACCAGCGCGCCGATGGCATTGAAGGCCATCAGCGCAAGCGCATAGCTGCGCCAGTGCATCGAGCTATCCGGCGAGGTTCCGGCGAGCTTGTAGAGCGGCGCTTCGACGCGCTGCATCCAGCGCGGCGGGACGCCGCTGCACAGCAGCGCCAGGTAGCGGCCGAGCGGCCAGGCCAGCAGGCCCAGCACGACGAGGTAGAAGGCCAGCAGGCCCCAGGCAGAGGCGTTCATGTCAGAACTCCTCGGCGCAGATCAGCGCGAACACGAGATAGGCGAACAGGAGGACGGCGAGCAGGCCGCCGAATCCGTAGAGCACTTCGAGGCTGATCACGAACGCTCTCCCTTGGGTGCTTCGAGCTTGAAGAGCCCGACCACCATTCCCGCCATCACGAGCCAAATCGCCGCCAGGGCGGCAATCCACACGATGTCCATTCTTCACTCCTGCAAAAACAATATGGAAAGTGTCCGCGTGGCTGCATAAAAACAGGGGATAGACTGGGGTGAGGGGCGTAAAAAATGCGTAAAGAAACGGGCCGCCTCCTGAGAAAAACGCGGCACGAGATGACCCCATTCCTGGAGGTTGGTCGTCATTTCCCTTCCGCCGCACCAAGTTCTCGGCATCAAGTTCTCGCCACCCGGCTGCCGGACGACCCGCCGGAAAATCGGCTCAGAGCCAGCCTGCTCGGCGAAACCGGTAGTACAAGTAGCCGCACATGCCGACGATCAGCAACAAGGCGGCGGGATAGCCGTAGGCCCACTTCAGCTCGGGCATCTGCTCGAAATTCATGCCCCAGATGCCAGCAAGCGCGTGCAAACGGCGAAGATGCTGGCCCAGGCGGCGAAGCGCTTGACCACCTCGCCGTCTTCGATGGTCACCATCGACAAGTTGACGTGGATCGCAGTGCCGATCGAATCGAAGATCGACTCGATGGTGTTGTTGATCCGGTTGAGGTGGTCGACGACGTCCCGGAAGTACTCCTGCGAGCGGATACACAACTGCGGCACACGGCCGCCGTGCAGCTTGCCGGTTCCTTCGGGGTCGACTCGTTTTCAGTGCACAGAGTGACGGTGCGCAGCGCCAACACTGGCGCGGGTGGGAGTCTGCAAGTCCTTGATTTGCTTTGGATTGCTGTTCGCTTTCGACGGGCGTATCGTGCGTGCCCCACCGACGGAGGCGCGCGATGCAAGGCTGGCAGACGACATTCCTGGGCATGCGCGAGTTGCCGCGCGATCTCAGCGCCTTCGAGCTGCAGGCATTCTTCACCTTCAGTCGCGCCGAGCATGAGCTGATCCAGACGCGCCGCGGCGACTCGTTCAAGCTGGGCCTGGCGCTGCACATCGGATTCCTGCGCATGAGTGGCCGCCTGCTGGACGCCGTGCGGGTGGTGCCGCTGGGGCTCTGGCGGCACCTGGGCAACGAATTGGGCATCGATGCCCCCGAGATTGCCTCGTTGCGCGCAATGTACGGGCGTGGCCGCACCCTGTTCGACCACCAGCAGGTCGCCTGCGAGGCGCTCGGATTCCGGTGGATGACCGAGCATCAGCGGCGCGCCCTGGTGCGCTTGCTCAGCGACGAAGTGTCGCGCTGCGCGGACCGCGAGCAGCTGCTGGTCTATGCCCGCCGCTGGCTGTACGACCACCGGCTGCTGATCGTTCACGACCGGGCCATCCGAGCCCTGATCGCCGCCGCCCTCCTCCACCTGGAAGCCAAGACGGCGGAATCGATTGGCGCCGAGATCGAAGCGGCTACCCTGGAACGATGGCGCCGCACGATCGCACAGCCGCACCCCAGCGGCCAGACCCATCAAAGCTGGTTGTGGGCGGCCCCTGCCAAACACTCGACGCGCCAGATCAGTGAAGTGCTCGAACGCATCGARCTGCTCTATGGCCTGGATGTCCACCGGTTCTTGGGCGCCCTGCCCGACCTCATCGTGCGGCGCTACGCGCGCCGGCTAGTCTCCAGACCGCCGTCGGCCGGCGCAAAGATCAAGGAGCCGGGACGCACCGTGGAAGTCGCCTGCTTCCTGCGCTACTGCCTGCTGACTGCCACCGATCAACTGATCCTGATGGTCCAGCGCCGCGTAGCCGACCTGTGGCGCCATGCCGCCGACGATGTCGGCGAAACGGTCAACTGGGCCGAGCTGTACCAGTCGTTGATCGCCGAGCTGACGAGCCTGAGCGCCAAGGGTGCCGTGCCGGACGCCGAGTTGCGTGACAGATTGGAAGCCCTTGTTGCCGCCCAGGGGCAGCGTCGCCCACCCAGCCGCGCGTCGCTCGTGCGGGAGCGCCTGATCGAAGCCATCCGCCCGGTGCGGTCGCTGCTGGTGGCGCTCGCCAAGCTGCCATGGCAGGCCACCGGCGAGCACCCGGTGATCGAATCGCTGGCGAAGATGCGCGATCTGTATAGCCGCAACGTCAAGAGCCTGCCCGACGGCGTCTCGCTCCGGCTCGGATCGGTCTGGCGCGATGCGATCTCGGGCTACGACCGCGAGCGGGCGTTCCGGGCACTGGAGGTGGCCACGCTGCTCGCACTGCGCCGATCCGTGCGCAACGGCTCGGTGTGGCTCGAACATAGCCTCACCTTCCGTGGTCGCGACCGCCTGTTCCTGCCCGCCGAGCGCTGGGAGGCCGAAGCCAAGCSCCACTACGCACGTCTGTCGCTGCCGACCAAGCCCGCCGATTTCCTTATCCCGCTGCTGGAGCGCGTGCGTGCCGGAGTCGATGCCGTGGCGCAGGCGACCCGCGCCGGCGTCCTGCGCGTGGACGATGAACTGCACCTCGCCGCCCTGCCGGCCGACGACGAGGATCCCGCAGTCACGAAGCTGCGTGCCCGGCTCGATCACCGCATCGGCGAGGTGCAGCTGCCCGAGGTGATCCTGGCCGTGGACGCCCGAGTGCACTTCAGCTGGATCATGCTGGGGCGCGAGCCGCGCTCGGCCGACGAGTTGTTGATGGCGTATGCCGGAATCCTGGCCCACGGCACCAGCCTGACGGCCGCCGACTGCGCCCGCATGATGCCCCAGCTCTCAGCAGCGAGCATCCGCCAGGCCATGCGCTGGGCCGGTGACGAGCATCGATTGGCTCAGGCCTGCCAGGCGGTGCTGGAGTTCATGCAGGGTCACGCAATTGCCGCGACTTGGGGCCGCACGGACCTCGCCTCCTCGGACATGATGAGCATGGAGACCACCAAGCGAGTCTGGCAGGCCCGGATGGATCCCCGGCGCAGCACACCATCGATCGGCATCTACTCCCATGTGCGCGATCGCTGGGGAATCTTCAATGCCCAGCCTTTCGTGCTCAATGAGCGACAGGCCGGCGTGGCCATCGAGGGCGTCGTGCGCCAGGAGTGCATCGAGACGTCCCAGCTCGCGGTGGACACGCACGGGCACACCGACTTCGCAATGGCCCTGGCTCGATTGCTCGGGTTCGATCTATGCCCGCGGCTGAAGGATCTGAAGCAGCGACATCTGTACGTGCCGCGTGGCATGGCAATCCCGTCTGAGATCGCGTCGGTATGCGTGGCCAACGTTGACTTGCGGCCCATCGAGTCCCATTGGGACGCCCTCGTTCATCTCACGGCCTCCGTCATGTGCGGCCACGCCAGCGCGGTGGCGGCACTCGCGCGTTTTGGATCTGCGGCCCGGGGTGACCCGATCTACGAGGCCGGTGTGCAGCTCGGCCGGTTGCTGCGAACGGCGTTCCTGGCRGACTACTTCGTCAATGARGCGTTCCGGCGCGAACTGCGMCGKGTGCTCAATCGCGGCGARGCRGTCAACGCCCTGAAGCGCGCCATCTACACCGGGCGGGTCAGTCCGGCGCAAGCCAAGCGCGTCGACGAGATGCAGGCGGTGGCCGACGCGTTGAGCCTTTTGGCCAACATCGTGATGGCCTGGAACACGACGCAGATGCAAGCGGTGCTCGATCGCTGGGCCAATCGGCGCCAGGTCATCCCGCCAGAACTCATCGGGCGGATCGCGCCCACGCGGCTGGAGGGCATCAACCTGCGCGGTGTCTTCCGCTTCCCGATCGAGCGCTACGCCGACCAGCTCCTACCGTCRCATGCTGCAGCGAAAACGAGCGCCGTGCRATGAAACCGACMTCCCAYCGACGCCYCGAAACCCGAATTCGAGAGTGAACAGGAAAATCAACGAAATCAAGGGCTTACCTGTTGCAACCCGCATGGTTGCTGGCTTCTCGAACCGTCAGTTATTGCACCGAAAAMGAGTAGACCCCACCTCGCATCTCAATTGGAGCGCCAGCAGGAACGGTCCGCGCGAGAAATCGCACAGGCGGCTATGGCGAACGCCCTGCAAGAGCTGGGGGCCAGCCGCGAACAAGGTGAGCCTCAGGGCGCGCGCTCGACAAACTCGCCGAAGAGCAGGGGCCGATGATCGTAGAGCCACGTCGATATGGCAGTGGCAGCAAGGGGCCGCTGCGGGCCGCTAACCACCTCAACTACTCGACCGCCGTCATGCCTGCCGCGCGGATCGCGGCGCGGTCGAAACTCACTACGGCGCTGCATCCCTCGCGAAGCGCAATGCGCGAGATTAGAAAGTCGGCAAAGCCCGCTTTGCCTGTCTTTCCTACTCGTAAGGCTTGGACAGCATCTTGCACGGCCTCGCGCGCCTGGAGCTTGAATTGCGGCGTGGCGAGCAGATCGGTGACCGTCTCCACAAGATCGCTCGTTGTGGCGCCATAAAGGCGCTGGAGCACCCAACACAGTTCGACCAACACCACCAGACTAATGAAACCTGGGGAGCGCTGGCTTAACCGGGTTTCAATGAGGCGCGTTGCGCTGGCAGCTTGCGCCTTGTCGTCCTGCGCGAGGTACCGCACGAGGACATTGGTATCCAGACCGATCATCAGATCAGCGTCCGCGCTTGCGTTGTCGCTCCACAGCGCCCTCGCCGATGGCCCGATCCATTGCCTCCAGACTAACTGGCTTCGCGACCCGGCCGGCAAACCGCCCTTTCAAAGAGGACACCTTGCTCCTGACCGGAACGACCTTGAATCCCTCTCCTTCGGCGATGAAATCGATTTTCGAGCCGGCCTCCAGGCCCAGGGCGTCGCGCACGGAAACAGGCAGGGTCACCTGGCCCTTGCTGGTTAAGGTCGCAACTGGCATCTGGAACTCCTTACGATGGGTAAGGAATTATAGCAAGCGCTGCCAAATGGCGTCAGTCCGGCGTAGCGTGCCAAGTGACGGAGGCCGCGATGCGTCTTGACTGAAAGAACTGCTTGGCCAGTGCAAATTGGGGCACGATCCCGAAATTGGCGCGCACCCGTCTGCGCACTGCGGCAGATCAGCATGTCATCCGCCGGATTCGCCTGTCTTGGACAGCAGCGATGCTTCGACCAGTCAGTCCTGTCCTGGGGTGATCGTACTTTTCCGACAAATTGACACGCTCTTGCAGAATTTCCCTTTAGAAATCAACAGGTTGCGCCAGACGGCTTTCGCGCAGGGAACGCATCCAGTAAGTCCTTGTCACGCAACGAGTTTTCAGACCTGAGCGCACCTTTTTGCAAGAAAAGTACGACTACCCCTCCACGGACGAAAGCCACGCCTTCAATGCGCGGCTGGTGCTCGTCCTGGCCAATCACATCGGATCACTGCCCGTGCTGCGCGAGGCGTTCGCCGCCGCAACACGCAGCTGAACAACCAGTCACAACCACCGGAGACAACCCATGATTCGCCTTTTCCTGACCGGCCTCGCATTGGCCGCAAGCACCCATCTCGCCATTGCGCAGGACACCAAGCCCATCGAATGGGTGGTCGGCTATGCCGCGGGCGGAGGCTCCGACTCCGTCGCCCGCGCCACGGCCGAGGCGATGTCGAAAAGCCTGGCCCGGCCCGTCGTCATCAACAACAAGCCTGGCGCGGCGACCAATATCGCTGCGGACTATGTCGCCCGCTCGAAGGACTACGGCAGTGTCATGCTGACGGCCGACTTCGCCACGCTCGCAGCCAACCCGTTCCTGTTTTCCAAGCTCAGCTACAACGCCGAGAAAGACCTCGCGCCGGTCGGCATGCTGGCGCGTTTCCCGCTCGTTCTGGTGGTCGGTCCCCAGGTGCCGGCAAAGAACTTCAAGGAATTCATCGCCTGGGCCAAGGCGCAACCCGGCGGTGTGAACTACGCCTCGGCCGGTGCTGGGAGTCCGCACCATCTGGCCACCGAGCTGCTGCGCGAAAAAACCGGCGTCGCGATGACGCACGTCGCCTACCGCGGCGCGGCACCCGCGATGCAGGACATTCTCGGCGGCCAGGTGCCCTTCATGATGGTCGACACTGCCAGCGGCAATCAGTTCGTGCTGGCCGGCAAGGTCAAGGCCATCGGCGTCGCGAGCGCGAAGCGCATTGCGACGCTGCCCGACGTGCCGACGCTGGCCGAGCAAGGCCTGACCGATTTCGAGGCATATGCGTGGCAGGGGCTCGCAGTGCCGAGCGGCACGCCTGCTGAAACTGTGACGAAGCTCAACAAGGCCTTGGTCGACGCACTGAACTCGGCAGCGGTTCAGGCACGCTTCCTCGCGCTGGGCGTGGAGGGATTGCCAGGAACACCGAGCGACATGGCCAGGTATGTCAAGGACGAGCGCGAACTGGGGCCGCCTCATCAAGGCAAACAACATCAAGGTCGATTGATCTTTTTGGCGTTCCAGAACGCCCGCAGAATGGCGGAATCCACCCAGGACGGCCCATCTGAGCAAAGCCGCGCACAAATTGTTTTTAATGCGGGCCGGCCTCGAGACAGGCCATCACCACCGGCGAAATCGGGCTGCGATTCCTTTGGCCGGCGTCTTCGGCGATCCATCCGTGCGTTGACCCAGCGCGCATCGCGCGTTGACCGGGAGTGCCGGGCCCGCCCTGGCCGGGTGGAAACACCGATGATGTCGCGCCCCCGCAAGCCTATCCTGCGGAAGCGCTTCCGGGCGCCCTCCACGGAACCCATGGCATGAACGCACACCACTTCAGCACGCTGCTCGAACACCCCGCCGATAGGCAGGCCTGTTGGGGCCGCATCAACACCTCGTACTTTGGCGCGCTGCGCGTGCAGTGCCTCGATGCGGGCACCTTCGACGCACGCCTCGACGCCTACGAACTGGGTCCGCTCGGCATGTTCTTGATCGAGGCGCCGTCGCATCGGGTTGCGCGGCCCGATACGCGCCAAGAAATCGCGCTCGACGAGCATTACAAGCTGGTGCTCCAACTCGAAGGCCACGGCCACATCTCGCAGCGCGACCGCGAGTTCCACCTGCACCCCGGCGACTGGAGCCTGTACGACCCGCGCGTGCCCTACGCCATCACCAACCCCGAGCGCTCGCGCCTGCTGGCCATCACCATCCCGCGCCAACAGTTCAAGGGCATGAAGATGCCCGACCTGCACACCTGCGAGGCGCACACGCCGGCGATGCGGGGACTCTATGCGGTGCTGGGCTCATTCCTCACCTCGCTCGCCGACCAGCTTCCGTCCTTGCCCAATGCAGTTGGCCGCTCGGTCAGCGATACCGTGCTGGGCCTGCTGGCCTCGACGCTCGCCACGCACTCCGACGAGCAGTTCGGCGCACACCCGGTGCCGGGCGTGCTGAAGGCCCGCGTCAAGCAGTTCGTGCATGCGCACCTCGCGGACCCTGCTCTGTCGCTCGATCTCATCGCCCAGCAGTTGCGTTGCTCCAAGCGCTACCTGCACCGCGTGTTCGAAGACGAAGACCAGACGCTCGACCGCTTCATCTGGCAGACGCGGCTCGAACGCTGCAGCGAGGCGCTGCGCAGCGCGGCCGGCCGCCGCATCTCGGTGTCCGAGATCGCCTTCGCCTGGGGCTTCAACAGCAGCGCGCATTTCTGCCGCGTGTTCAAGGCGCAGTACGGCGCCTCGCCGCGCGAGTTCCAGCGGCGCGAAGCCGAGCGGGCCCTCGCCTCGGTGGCGCTGACGCACTGAGGATCTGTCAGGCCGCAGCCAGGTAGCTGCTGTGCAGGATCTCCGGCCGGCTGCGCAATTCTTCCGACGATCCCTCGAAGGCCATGCGGCCGCGCTCCAGCACATAGGCGCGGCTCGACACGGCCAGCGCCACGGTCGTGAACTGCTCGATCAGCAGCACGCCGACGCCCTCGCGCGCGACCTGCTGCACCACCTCCACCAATCGCTTGACCACGGTGGGTGCGAGCCCCAGCGAGAGTTCGTCGATCGCCAGGTAGCGCGGCTTGCCGATCAGCGCCTGCGCGATGCAGACCATCTGCTTCTGCCCGCCCGACAGCGAGCGCGCGGGCAGCGCGAGCTTCACGCGCAGTTCGGGGAACACCGCGAGCACCTGTTCGACCGCGTCCGCCACGCGGGCCGCCGGCAACGCGGTGGCCGCGGCGCGCAGGTTGTCGAGCACCGACAGATCGCCGAGCACGCGGTGCCCTTCCGGCACCACCGCCACGCCCAGCGCGCGCACCCGCTCAGGTCGCTGGCCGTGCAGCGCATGGCCCTGGACCTCGATGCGTCCGCCGGCGAGCGGCAGCACGCCGGCAACGGCCATCACCGTGCTCGACTTGCCCGCGCCGTTGGCGCCGAGCAGCGCGGTCACCTCGCCGGGCGGCACCTGCAGGTCGATGCCGTGCAGCACGGCCTTGCCGCCGCGCTGCAGGCGCAGATCATGGATGCTCAGCATGTCATTCCGTCCCCAGATAGGCCTTGCGCACGGCCGGGTCGTCGAGCACCGCGCGCGTCGGCCCGAGCGCGAGGCGGCGGCCGAAGTCGAGCACCAGCGTCTCTGTGCAGGTGGCCGCGATCAGGTCGACGTCGTGGTCGATCAGCAGCACCTGCGCTCCGCAGAAGGCGTGCACCGAGCCGATCACGCGGCGCAGCGCGCCGGCCTCCTGCTCGGTCAGGCCCGCGCCGGGCTCGTCGAGCAACAGCAGCTTGGGCGCGCCGACCAGCGATTTCGCGATCTCCAGCATGCGGCGCTGGAACAGGTTGAGGCGCTGGCCCAGCACAGTCGCCACGTCGAGAAGGCCCGTGTGCGACAGCGCCCGCGCCACCTGCGCAGTCGCATYGCCGCGTGCATGCGGCACGTGGTCGAACAGCGCCCGCACGTTGTCCCACACGCTCAGGTCTTCCACCACCTGTTCGGTCTGGAACG
Source organism: Variovorax sp. P4_D9 (assembly GCF_056401695.1). Classification (NCBI taxonomy): domain Bacteria; kingdom Pseudomonadati; phylum Pseudomonadota; class Betaproteobacteria; order Burkholderiales; family Comamonadaceae; genus Variovorax; species Variovorax sp. P4_D9. Next base: position 9,765 of record NZ_JBFUIU010000077.1, on the reverse strand, counting down.
AACGCCGCAGGCCAAAGCGCACGCGCTCGATGGGTTTCAGCCCCAGCAGGTCGGCGCCGTCCACGGTGACGGTGCCGGCGCGCGGCTGCACGAGGCCGCTCAGCACGTTGACCAGCGTGGTCTTGCCCGCGCCGTTCGGTCCGATCAGGCCGCACACGGGCGCATCGAGTTCGGCGCTGAGTCCGTCGATGGCCTTGACGCCGCCAAAGGCCACGGTGAGATCGCTCACCCGGATCATGGGCCGGCCTCCTTGCCGCCCCGTGCGAACCGCTTGCGCACCGCGTCGAACGCACCCGCCAGTTGCCCGGCGATGCCGCTCGGCGCCGTGATCAGCGCATGCAGCAACGCAACGCCGAAGAAGATCATCGCGAGATAGCCGTTCACGCCGAAGTCCGTGAGCAATGCCGGCACGGCGCGCAGCAACAGCCCCGCGATCAGTGCACCGGCCCAGTGGTACACGCCGCCCACCACGGTGAGCGCGAACAGCATCACCGAATCGCCCGCGGTGAAGGCACGCCCGTCGAGCTGACCCACCCCGCCCGCGAGCAATGCGCCCGCCACGCCGGCGCAGAAGCCCGCCAGCCCGAAGGCCCAGGTCTGGTAGCGCAGGATGTTCACGCCGGCCGCCACGGCCGCGGCCTCGCCGCGCCGGATCAGCGCCCACGACCGGCCGGCCCGCGTGCGCCGGTGCAGTTCGATCAGCGCCAGCACCGCCGCCAGCCACACCGCCACGTAGCGGAAATACGCCGCATCGGACAGCGCCAGCGCGGGCCGCGGCATCATCAGCCGCTCGCTGCCGAACACGCGGCCCAGCCAGCCCGCGCCGCCGTCGGGAAAGCCCATGACGTTGATCACCACCTGGAAGCCGCCGGCCATCATCATCGTGACGAGCGCGAGATAAAGCCCCTTGAGTCGCAGCGCCGGCAGCCCCGCGAGCATGCCCACCCCGCACGACAGCAACCCGCCCGCGAGCACCGACAGCTCGAAGGGCCAGCCCAGCCCGTGCCCCGCGCGCAATGCGATCCAGCCGCCCACGCCGAGCAGCGCGTACTGGCACAGCGACACCAGCCCCAGCTGGCCGTAGAGCAGCGCCACGCCGGCCGCCGCGATCGACAGCGCGAGCGACGAGGTGAGCGTCTTGATCCAGTAGGCATTCGCCAGCCACGGCACGGCGATGCCGATGAGCAGCACGCAGCCCACCATCACGGCCAGCGAAAGACTCGCGCGGCGAGATGCCTCGGCCAACGAGGCGGGCGCCGCTGCACTACTGGGAACGGGCGCCGTGGCGGTGTAAATCGACGCGCTCATGCCTGCCGCGTCCCCGTGCGAAAGAAGACGATCATGGCCAGCGCGATCAGGAACGGTGTGGCGGTGCGAAACGCCGCGAAGCCCGGCACCGTGATCGCCAGCGCCTCCAGCACGCCGATCGCGATGCCGCCCGCCACCGTGGCCGGCAGCGAATGCAGCCGCCCGATGATCGCCGCGGCAAAGGCCGGGATCACCAGGAAGGTCAGCAGCGTGGCCTGCAGCCGCACGATGTTGGCGAGCAGCAGCCCGCACACGCCGGCGAAGGCGCCGCTGAGCACCCAGGCCACCGTGTCGACACCCAGCACGCGAATGCCCAGCAGCGCGCTCAGGTCGCGGTCGTTGGCCAGCGCGCGCATCTTCAAGCCCACGCGCGTCTTCGACAGCAGCAGGCCCACGCCCCCCATCATCAGCACCGCCAAGGCGAGCCCCAGCGCCCGCGTGTGGGTGAGCCGCACCTCGACCTCGCCGAGCACGAAATCGATCGCGCCCGCATCGGTGGGCAGCACCAGCCGGCGCGGCTGCTCGCCCCAGTACCACTCGGTGAAGCCCACCACCACCAGCGCGAAGCCCAGCGTGGCGATGCTGCGGATGGTCGGGTCGCGGTGCGAGAGGCGCGGCGCCAGCAGCCGCCCGTAGGCCAGCGACAGCAGCATCGACGCGACGATGGCCGCGCACCACGCGAGGCCCTGCGGCCAGTCCGCCTCGAGCATCGACCAGGCCACATACGCGCCGATGGCACCGATGGCGCCGAACGCGAAATTCAGCACCCCCGAGGAGCGATAGAGCACCACCAGCCCCACGCCCGAGAGCGCATACACCGCGCCCAGGCCCAGGCCCGAGATGACGAAAGGCAGGTAGTCCTCCATGGCCCGGCGCGCCTACTTGAGGCCCATCTTCTGCTCGTCGGCGCGGATGTCCACCAGCTCCGGATCGTCCGCCGTCAGGCAGCCGCCGGGCGTAAAGCGCCAGCCGTTGCCGTCCGGACTCGCGACCGGCCCGCTGTTGTTGGCGTTGTGGCGGTTGCCGTTGCCCACGTAGAAGGGCTTGCAGAGGATGTCGCTGCGAAAGTCCGTCACCTTGCGCAGCGCATCGGTCACGCTCGCGCGGTCGATCTTCTTCGGGTCCATCTTGAGCAGGGCCTGCGTCACCAGCCGCGCGGCGACGTAGCCGGCCTGCGAGAAGGTGTCGCGCGGATCGCTCTTGGCGCCGTACTTTTCCATCACCGCGAGCCAGTTCCTGTTGTCGGGCCCGGCCGATTCGAGCGGGTTGAATTCGAGGTTGACGTCGAAGTTGCCCTTCCAGTACGGCCCGATGGCCTTGGGCACGTCGGCGTTGTAGGCCGGCGCGGACGACACGAAGTGGATCTTCTTGCCCAGGTTCTGCTGCTCGGCGGCGGCCAGCATGGGCACGAGGATGCCCTTGGGCACGTTCATGATGATGGTGTCGGGCTTCTTCGCGGCGGCCTGCAGCATCGTGGACGTGGCGTCGGCCGAACCGGGGTCGATGGCGATGGTCTCGACCTCCACGCCGTTCTTCCTGCCCCATTCCTTGGGCCCCTCGCAGGCCCAGTTGCCCAGGCTCGGGATGTTCGGAATGATGCAGACCATCTTCTTGGACTTGTACTTCTGCGCCGCGTACATCGCGGCGATGGTGGCCGACACGCGCGGCCCCGCGTTCACCGGCACATAGTTGCGCGCGTTGAAGCATTCGCGCGGCACGCCGGTACCGGCGATCACCATCACGCCCTCGTCGGCGTACATCTTGGCGTTGGCGCCGCACTCTACGAAGCTGGTGCTGCCCGCGAGCGCGACCACCTTGCGGTCCTTCACGAGCTTGGAGGCCACCTGCGCGGCGGTTTCGGGGTTCCACTGGTCGTCGACCACGATGTAGTCGACCGGCCGGCCGTTGATGCCGCCGTTGGCGTTCACGCACTTGAAGTACGCGGCCGCCGCCTGGCCCGAGGCGCTGAAGTCGTCGGGCCCGGTCTTGCCGACCACGGCGCCGATGGGGATGGGTTCGCCCGTCGCGGGCTTGCCGCTGTTGAGGCCGCAGTCGGGTCCGGACTGTGCCCAGGCCCCGCTGAAACCGGCCAGACCCAGGGCGCCGACGATGGCCGATAGCGCGATCTTCTTTTTTCTCAGCATGATGAATGTCTCCTGTTGTGTCTTGTTGCAATCGGAACCGGACGCGGCTACACCGCCATGCAGACGCTCTTGAGCTCGGTGAAGCCCTCGACCGCCGCGCGCCCCAGGTCGCGCCCGTAGCCCGACTGCTTCACGCCGCCCAGCGGCAGCGCGTTGTCGAGCACGTTGTGCGCGTTGACCCAGACCACGCCCGCCTGCAGCCGCGGCACGATGCGGTGCACGGCCGAGAGGTTGTTCGACCACACGCTCGCGGCGAGGCCGTAGGCGCTGTCGTTGGCCAGGCGGATGGCATCCTCGACATCGTCGAAGGGCACCACCGTGGCGACGGGGCCGAACACTTCCTCGCGCACGATGCGCATCGAGGGCTGCGTGTCGACGAACACGGTCGGCCGCACGAAGCAGCCGCCGTCGAAGGCGCGGCTGCCGCCCGTGACGAGCGTGGCCCCTTCGGCCACCGCGCCGTCGATGTGCGCCATCACACGGTCCATGTGGCGCCTGGACACCAGCGGTCCGAACTGCGCCTGTGGGTCGAAGCCCGAGCCGATGTGCAGGCCCTCGGCGACCTGCGCGAGCTGCTGCACCACCTTGTCGAAGATGCCGCGCTGCACGTAGACGCGCGAGCCGGCCGTGCACACCTGCCCCTGGTGAAAAAAGATGCCGTTGGCCGCGCCCTGCGCCGCCGCGACCGGGTCGGCGTCGTCGAGCACGATCAGCGGCGACTTGCCGCCGAGCTCCAGCGTGAAGCGCGACATGTTGTCGACCGCGGCATGGCCGATGCGCTGGCCCACGGCGGTCGAGCCGGTGAAGCTGATCTTGCGGATGTCCGGGTGCGCGGCGAGCGYGGCGCCGGCGGTTGCGCCGCGGCCGCACACGACGTTGAGGGCGCCGGGCGGAAAGCCCGCCTCGATGGCCAGTTCGGCCAGCCGCAGCGCGGTGAGCGGCGTTTCCTCCGAGGGCTTGAGCACCACGGTGCAGCCGGCGRCGAGCGCGGGCGCCACCTTCCAAAGCGCGATCGCGAGCGGAAAGTTCCACGGCACGATCGCGCCGATCACGCCCACGGGCTCGCGCCGCGTGTAGGTCACCCACTGCGGGCCGGGGATGCCGATGGAGTTGTCCAGCGTCTGCCCTTCGAGCTTGGTGGCCCAACCCGCCATGTAGCGCACGAACTCCGCGCCACCGCCCACGTCGACCATGCGCGCGATGCCGCGCAGCTTGCCGCTCTGCAGGGTTTCGAGCGCGCTGAGCTCGTCGGCGTGCGACTCGATGAGCGTCGACAGCGTGTAGAGCATGCGCTCGCGGTCGGCCGGACGCAGCGACTTCCATGCGGCGCTCTCGAAGGTGCGGCGCGCGCTCGCGACGGCGGCATGCACGTCGGCCGCATCGCTGTCGGGGGCTTCGGCCACGGTCATCTCGGTGGCCGGATCGACGACGGGCAGGTACAGGCCGTTGGCGGGTGCCGCCTCGCGGCCGTCGATATGGTTGCCGCGGCGGCGCTGCGCCAGCAGGCCCACCAGGCCGAGGTGTTCGAGCGAAAGGTCTCGCAGGTTCATGGATTGACTCCGGGGCGATGCATTGAATGAAAGAAAAAGGCGGAACTCACGACATGGCCTGCGCCACGAGCAGCGTGTCGGTGAACTGCTCGAAGCTGCGCACCTTGCCGCCCTGCACCTGCCACACATGCGTCACGCGGGCGCGCATGGTCTTGCCGGTCTTGCGGTGGCAGCCGTGGTAGTTGCCGATGCCGACCACGGTGTCGCCGCCATCGACCAGCCGCTCGAGTTCGAAGCGGTAGCCCTCCCACTCGGCGCCCAGCACCTTGAAGACCTTCTCGATCACTTGCGCCGGACCGACGTGCGTGCCGGCACATGGAAAGCCGGCCATCTCGGTCCACTGCACGTCGCCGGCCACGTCGGCGAACATGGCGGGGAGGTCCTGGCGGTCGGAGGCGGCGTAGTGATCGGCAATGATCTGATGGGGTGTACGCATGAAGAAAAGACTCCTTGGGGTGACAGCAGAAAAGCTTGGGCTCAGACCGGCCCGAACTCGGGCGGATAGAAGGTCTGCGAGGCCTTGCGCATGAAGGCGCCGGCGGGGTTGTTGGCGACTTCGCCCGCACCGGTGACGCCCAGGAACTTGCCGGTCGAGCGGCCGCTCGTGAAGTTGAAGAAGAACACCGAGGCGACCGGAATCAGGAACTCGCGGAAGGTGAAGATGTACTGGTCCTCGTCGAACTTGTAGTAGCTCGCAAGGTCGACGTCGCCATGGCCGCGCTGCACGCCGACCAGGCACTGCCAGGCATAGCGCTCGGCACTTAGGTAGCTGTGTTCATAGGTGTGCTCGGGGCTGTAGATCTGCCAGGTGCGCAGGCCGATGAGGTCGCGCGTGGGCTGCGGAACGGGGCCTGTGGCGGTGCCGCCTTCGAGCGTGCCGACCCAGAAGTCCTGCGGCACGCGCGGCTGGCCCGCGGCTTCGTCGGCGCCGACGATGCGGCAGCGGATCGCGAGCACGCGGCGGGTGCGCGTGTTGAGGACGACGCTCAGTGCTTCGGTCGGGCGGCTGGCCTGGGTGATGTCGAGGAAAAAGGTATCGTGGGCGACCTCGATGGCCTCGTACCAGTCGCCGTTGCCTTGCCCGCCGCGAGCACCCTGCTCCTGCCAATCCAGCGCATGCTGCGAGCGCGGCTGCAGCGTGAGCTGGAAGTCGGGCAAGGCGAGCTTCAGTGTCTGCCCGGCGAGCGCATCGGTGGCGGGCAGGCGGTTGGTGGCGATGCCGAGGGCGAACTGGTCGTAGGTCTTCCAGTCGGCCGGCCTGGTGGCGTCGGTGCTCATGGCGTTTTCCTCAGGCGTCGTGCGCGAAGGCAATGGTGGGCAGGTCGACCGCGGACGCGCCGCCATCGACCATCAACGAACTGCCGGTGACCATGGCGGCCAGCGGCGAGGCAAGGAACAGCACGGCATTCGCCACGTCCTCGGGGCTGGCGGGGCGGCCMATGGGCACGTCGCGCGTGACGAGGTCGTAGGCGGCGTCGGCGCCCGGCAGGCGGTATTTGTCGACCAGCACCTGCATCTGTTCGTCGGCCATCTCGGTGCGCACCCAGCCGGGGCACACCGCGTTCACGCGCACGCCCTGGCTGCCGTAGTCGCGCGCCAGCGAACGCACCAGGCCGATGAGCGCATGCTTCATCGTCACGTAGCCGATCACGCCCGGGCCGGCGAAGTGGCCCGCGAGCGACGAGAGCACGACGATGTTGCCGCGACGCTCGATCAGCTCGGGCAGCAGTTCGCGCGCGCAGACGAAGGCGGTATCGAGATTGAGCCGCGTCGAGAGGGCCCAGGAGGCGTCGTCGGTGGACAGCGCATCGCCCACGCCGTGGCCGCCCGCGTTGGCGACCAGCACGTCGATGCGGCCGAACTTCTCGCGTGCGGCGGCGAGCGCACGCTGCACGTCGACAGTGCTGGCGGCATCGCCCGAAACAGCCAGCCCGCCGAGCCTTGCGGCAACCGCCTCGAGCTGCGCGAGGCGACGGCCCATCAGCACCACGCGGCCACCGGCCGCGACGAACTGTTCGGCCACCGCCGCGCCGATGCCGGTGCCGCCGCCGGTGATGAATGCGACCTTGCCGGCCATGGAAACTGTGGAACTCATTCGCGCTGTCTCCTTGTCGGGATGGACTCTAGGTTTCGAGGCACCTGGGCGATTGACCGAACGCGCAGTGTTCGTTGCTCGACAGCGCGGCCGAACAGGCTCATGCTGGCTGCGCCAGCACGAAGGCCGCGCAGCGCTCGGCCAGCATCACGGTCGGCGCGTTGGTGTTGCCGCTCACGAGCGAAGGCATCACCGAGGCGTCGCACACGCGCAGCTTCGCCACGCCGTGCACGCGCATCTGCRCATCGACCACGGCCATGCCGTCGCTGCCCATGCGGCAGGTGCCGCTCGGGTGGTAGACGGTCTTGGCGCGCTGGCGCACATAGGCCTCGATGGCGTCGTCGGCCATGTCGTCGGCCGCAGAGGGCGCGAGCTCTTCGGAGACCACTTCGCGCAGCGCCGGCGCGCGCAGGATGCGGCGCGCGAGCTTCACGCCGCGCACCAGCGTGTCCACGTCTTCCTGCGCCTGCAGGTAGCCGCCGTCGAACAGGATCGGGGCCATCGGGTCGGCGCTGCGCAGGCGCACGCTGCCGCGCGATGCCGGGCGCAGGAAGCAGGGGTTGATCGACAGGCCATGGCCGGCGAGCGGCTCGCGGTCCACGTCGCCCACGAGCACCGGCAGCACATGGAACTGCAGGTCGGGCCGGCCTTGGCCGGTGGTGTCAACGAAACCGCCGCTCTCGACCACGTTGGAGGTCAGCAGGCCGGTGTTGAAGAGCGTCCATTGCAGGCCGTGCTTGAGCGCCGCGAGGCCGCGGTCGTTGCCGAGCAGGCTGACGGGCTCGCGCGTGCGGCCGTAGACCGACACCTCCAGGTGGTCCTGGAAGTTCTCGCCCACGCCGGGCAAGGCATGCGCCACGGGGATGCCGAGCGACTGCAGCTGCTCGCCGGGGCCGATGCCCGAGAGCAGCAGCAGCTTGGGCGAGGCCAGCGCGCCGGCCGAGAGGATCACTTCCTCGCGGGCGGTGGCGACGATCTCCTCGCCGGTGCCGCCCTTCCCCATGCGGTAGGCCACGCCGGTCGCTGCGCCGTCCTGCGTCAGCACGCGCAGCACATGCGCGCCCGTGACCACGGTGAGCTTCGGGTTGCCGCGCACGGCCGCGAGGTACGTGGCCGCCGTGCTGGCCCGCCGCCCCTCGAAGGTGGTGGTCTGGTAGAAGCCCACGCCCGCCTGCGCGGCGCCGTTGAAATCGTCGTTGTAGGCCAGGCCCGCCTGCTGCGCCGCGCGCACGAAAGCCAGGCTCAGCGGATGCCGGTAGCGCGTGTCGCTCACCTTCAGCGGCCCGGTGGTGCCGTGCAGTTCGCAGGCGAAGCGTGAATTCGACTCGGCCTTGCGGAACCAGGGCAGCACGTCGCGCCAGCCCCAGCCCTCGCAGCCCTGTGCCTGCCAGCCGTCGTAGTCGGCCGGCGTGCCGCGGATGTAGACCATGGCGTTGACCGAACTGCCCCCGCCTAGCGTGCGCCCCTGCGGCACGAACATCTTCCGGCCACCCGCCGCAGACTGCGGCTCGCTCTCGTAGGCCCAGGTGCGCTCGGTACCGATCACGCGCACGAAGGTCGCAGGCATGTGGATGAATCGGTCGTTGTCCGGTGGCCCCGCCTCCAGCAGCAGCACGCTGTGCCCCGCCAGCACCAGCCGGTGCGCCAGCACGCAGCCGGCCGAGCCGGCCCCCACCACCACGAAGTCGAAAAGCTGTTGCGCCATGTTGTTGTCCCGTGTCCGTCCTGAGTTGTTTCTGCAGACGGATGCTCGGGGCTACAGCCCGCCTTGGCGCACCTGGGCAGGTTGGTGCAATTCAAATTGCGCTGTTGGTCAATGCGGGAGCCAATTGGATGAATCGATGCGCGCGCCGGCAGCTGCGCCAGCCTCAGTTGAGGTCACTGTTTGCGAGTTCGGTCCCAAGCTCCCTCGCTCTTCGAGATGCGGCTTGAACAGCAGCCGCTGTAATGTTCCTTGTGTCATGCCGTTCATACGACACCGCCGTGTCGAATTGCGTTGAGAATCGATCGCACCTTTTTCGAACAGCCCCCGGCAGCGAACACCGCTGGCGTTTGGCCATCGAGCCATTCGTGCGGCTTGTCCAACCAGGTTTGGGCCGCTGCGCCGAACACCTGGGCAGCGAGATCCAGCAAGTCCTGTGGAGGACTTCCCAATCCAGTCTCCCCCTGCGGATCCCGCGGCCAAGCCAGGTGCGAGCCCATGTCGACCCCGAAGGCGCGAAACGGTGCCGCGGCGGTCATCAAGCCCTCACCGACATAGTCGATGTTCTGATGATGGTGGCCATGGACCACCAGCTGGACACCGTATTGCCCGGATCAGCAACAACGGGAATATCACTTCGTCGACTAGCAGCCCCGTTATCGGATTGAGTCCGGCTGTGAAGAGTTCGATGGGCTACGACTTCGGAATCAGACACGCGTTCTAGTCTTAGCTTCGAGTCATCATGTATTGGGAGCGGGCATGGTGGGGCGTTGATGTACATCGTGTCGTATCTGCGCAGCCTGGGCGGCGTCTGGGGTAATCGAATGTAAGGGACTTCCCCGTCCCGATTAGGCCGCTGCGTATTGCGGCTGCCGGCAACAGAGTGCCACGATGGGGTTGCGAAGCTCCATCAACTCACTCGGAAAGGGGAAGCCCCATGACTATTTTGTACGTTGGCATCGATCT